>JAFWKC010000015.1 GCA_017514345.1 Eubacterium sp. | reverse complement strand
CACGCTCGACGCGGCAAGGACTTTCGGCGCCGCGGCTGTCGGCGTTCCCGTAAAGGACACTATCAAGGTGATTGACGGCGACAGCTTTGTTGTAGATACACCCGACAGAAGCACGCTTTTTGCAGTGCAGACGCCGCAGATTTTCGATTTTAAGCTGTATAAATCGGCGCTCAGTAAGGCTGAACAGGACAGACGCGATTTCACCGATGACTGTCAGCTTATTGAATATGTGGGCGGCAAGGTGAAAATGGTTACGGGCGATTACACGAATATTAAGATTACAACGCCTGATGATGCCGTGCTTGCCGATAATATTATATTAAACAGGATTAGGCGGTGATAATATGCGTATAGGTCACGGATACGACGTACATAAATTAGTTGAGGGAAGAAAGCTGATTGTCGGCGGAGTTGACATTCCGCACACGCTCGGTCTGCTCGGTCATTCCGACGCGGACGTTTTGCTTCACGCGATTTCGGACGCTCTGCTCGGTGCGGCGGCGCTCGGCGACATCGGCGGTATGTTTCCCGATACGGACGAAAAATGGAAGGGTGCCGACTCGCTGAAGCTCCTTGAAGCAGTTGCAGACAGGGTAAAGGCAGAGGGCTATGAGATTGAAAACATCGACTCAACGCTCATCGCGCAGGCACCAAAGATGAAGCCGTATATCGATGAAATGCGCGAAAATATCGCGCGTGCCTGCGGCATTGACGTATCACAGGTCAGCGTAAAAGCCACAACCGAGGAACGCCTCGGCTTTACGGGCAGGGAAGAGGGAATATCAGCGCACGCAGTTGTGCTGTTGAAGTAAAAGGACGGGCTTTGCCTGTCCTTTTTCAGTTTGCCGTGAACAGTAAGCAGTTTTCGGTTAATAGCTTCGCTCAGATAATTAAGATGATGGGAGCGAGCTATGCTCGCAAGGCTCAAGGCTCAAGGTTGACGGTGGACTACGTCCACACCTGAAATTCATAATTTAAAATTAATAATTCCAAAAGCATTGACAAAGGGAAATAAGCATACTATAATGTAATTGATTAACAGAGTTAATTAATTATTGACGGGGTGATTTTATTGTTAAAATTTGAAGCGCGTGAAAATGCCCTTGACATCATCCGAAACGACAAGGTTATCTACACCGTTAGCGACAGCGAAAACGGTGTTTTTCCGATTTCCTTCGGCAAGGGCGAAAACAGCTATTCGATGAATCACGGCACCTTTAAGATTAAAGAGAAAATCAAAACGAAGGCACCGTGCAAGACGGAAAAGATTATTTGTGAGGACGAAAGGGCGCTCGTTTACCTCGACATTGTCGGCGGCGAAAAGTGCAAGGTTATGCTCACCATAGACGGCGACAGGCTTAAAGTTGAATTTGAGGACCTTGACGACTATAACAGGATGTGGCTTCGCCTTCCTGCGACTGACGACGAATACGTTTACGGAAGCGGCGAGCTTTTTTCTGAATTTGACGTTCGCGGCAAGAACGTCAACGTCTGGGTTGCCGAGCATATAAACGCCGTGCAGATTGCAAAGAAGCTCCTAAAACAGCTTGTCGGCGTTACGAACACAACAAAAAAGCAACCGTTTGAAAAATACGAAACATACTACGCTCAGCCGACCTTCCTGAGCTCGCGTAAATACTTTTTCCATTCGCTGACTACTGCAAGGGCAGAATTTGACCTGACGCAAAGGGAATTTCACACGATAAAAACTGATGAAATCGCGCCGTTTTATATCGGCTTCGGCGACAGCTTTGAGGAAATAATGACCTCGCTTACTGATATCGTCGGACGTCAGCCAGAGCTTCCCGAATGGGTATACGACGGCCAGATTATTGCCGTGCAGGGCGGTACTGAGCTGTATGATAAAGCGATACGCACAGCAGAGGAAAACGAGCTTTGTGCAAACGGTATATGGATACAGGACTGGGAGGGCAGACGCGTTACTGCCGCAGGCAAGCAGCTCTTCTGGAACTGGGAGTGGGATAAGGAGCTTTATCCCGAACTTGACAAGCGTATAAAGCAGAATAATGAAAAGGGCATACGCACCCTCGGCTATATAAATCCTTTTCTTGCAGTCGAAAAGCCGCTTTACAAGGAAGCGAGCGAAAAGGGCTACTGCGTAAAGGACAAAAAGGGGAACGATTACCTCGTTAAAATCACGACGTTTCCAGCAGCTATGGTTGACTTTACAAACCCCGACGCGTGGAACTGGCTGAAGGAAATTATCAAAAAGAATATGATAGAATTCGGGCTTTCTGGCTGGATGGCTGACTTCGGCGAATATCTGCCGACGGACTGCGTGCTTTTCAGCGGCGAAAACCCAGAGCTTGTGCATAACACCTGGCCAGCACGCTGGGCAAAGCTTAACCGCGAGGCGCTCGAGGAAACGGGTAAGCTCGGCGAAATTATGTTCTATACGCGCGCGGGCTACAGCGACACGCCGCGTTATTCAACTATGATGTGGTGCGGCGACAATCACACCGACTTTTCTATCGACTTCGGTCTGCCGTCGGTTATTCCTGCGATGCTCAGCCTTTCGTGCTGCGGCTTCGGTCTGTCGCACAGCGACATCGGCGGATATACCTCATTTTTTAACCTTAGCAGAAGCGACGAGCTTTATATGCGCTGGTGCGAAATGAACGCGTTTACGCTCCTTATGCGCGGACACGAGGGACTCAACCCCGACCTCAACGCGCAGTTTGATTCGAGCAAGGATATTCTTCGTCACGGCTCAAAGATGGCAAAAATTCACAAGGCGCTAAAGCCGTATCTTATGGACGCCGTTAAGTACAACAGCGAAACGGGCGTCGGCGTTATCAGACCGCTGTTCTTCTACTATGACGAGCCCGAAGCGTTTGAGCAGAATTATTCCTATCTTCTCGGCAGGGATATTCTCGTTGCTCCCGTGCTTCGTCCAGGAACGATTGAAAAAGAGGTTTATCTCCCCGACGACGAGTGGGTACACCTCTGGAGCGGCAGGGAGCACGGCGGCGGTTACTTTACGGTACGCTGTGACCTCGGCGACCCGCCTGTATTTATCAGGAAAAACGCACCCGTTCTTGAGGTGCTGACAAATACAATTAATGAAATAAAAGATATTTTGGAGGGCTAAATATGAAATACTTTCTTGACAGTGCAAAAATTGATGAAATCCGTGAGGCGTACGACACCTTCGGTATCGACGGCGTTACGACTAATCCCAATCACATTATGAATTCGGGCAAGCCGTTTTACACCGTTATCGGCGAGCTTGCCGAGTTCGTAAAGGAAAAGGGCATCGAGGGCTGGGAAAAATTCCCCATATCAGTTGAGATTAATCCTCACCTTGACGACGCCGACGAGATGGTTGAAATGGGAACAAAAATTGCTTCGATGTCAAAGAGCTTCGTTATAAAAATCCCCTGCACGGAGGCAGGCATAGCGGCAGCACGCAGACTCGAGGAAAAGGGAATAAGAACTAATTTAACTCTTGTATTCTCACCGTCACAGGCGCTTATCGCCGCAAAGAACAATTCGCTTTTCGTGTCGCCATTCATCGGTTGGAAGGAAAGCAGCGGTGAGGACTGCGTACAGTATATTCAGGACATCGTGACGATATACGAAAACTACGGCTTCTTCGGCAAGACTGAAATCATTTGTGCCGCAGTAAGAAACGGCAAGCAGATTGTTGACTGCGCCGTTGCAGGAGCTGATATCGTAACTGCAGGACTGCAGGTGTTCAAGGACAGCTTCTATCACGCGTTTACGGACTACGGACTCAAAAAGTTTCAGGACGCGTGGGACAATACAATTACTGAGTAATAAACTATAAGCTTTAAGGAGAAAAATAATGAAAATAGGATTTATCGGACTCGGAATTATGGGCGAGTCAATGTGTGAAAACATCGTAAAAAAGCATAACGACGACGTATTCTGCTCAGACCTTAACAAGGCGCAGGTTGAAAAGCTTGTTTCGCTCGGCGCAAACGGCTGTGAAACGAATATCGACGTTGCAAAAAATGCAGACGTTATCATTACTATGGTGCCTAAGTCAGAGCACGTTAAGGGCGTTTATACTGAGCTTCTGCCATATATCGACGATAGCAAAATATGCATCGATATGAGTACAATCGACCCGTCTGTTTCTGTTGAATGTGCCGAAATGATTAAGGCTAAGGGCGCTCAGTTCGCTGACGCTCCTGTTGTAAAGTCAAAGCCTGCTGCTATTGCAGGTGAGCTCGGTATTCTTGTAGGCTGTGACGAGTGCCTTTATGAAACAATCAAGCCTATTCTTCTTTATATGGGCTGCAACGTAATCCGTATGGGCGAAAACGGTGCAGGCATCACGATGAAGGTTTGCCACAACACGCTTTGCGCGATTATCCAAAACGGCGTTAACGAAACAATGCTTCTTGCAAAGAGCTTCGGCATTACGCCCGAGCAGTTCCATACAGCCGTATCGTACGGCGGCGCTCAGAACTTCTATCTTGACGCTCAGTGGGAAAATATCGCAAAGGAAAACTGGACAACTGCCTTTTCACTCGAAAACGAGCATAAGGACTTAGGTATCTGTCAGCGACTTTCAAAGGAGCAGGGCATCAATATGCCTGCTATGGAATACGCAAAATCAGTATACGACAAGGGTATGGCGGCAGGAATCGGCAAAGAGGACTGGCGCGCTACTTATAAGATTGTTAGAGGCGACTATGATTAATCGCTTAAACGAAATTAACGACGTTAAGATTTACAGCGTGTTTGACGAAGAGTTCAAGCCGTACGGTCGTATCGTTGAGGGCTACGACTTCTCTGAGCTTTGCGCTTATATGAAGGAAAGTACTGAAATCCCCGAAAACGGTAACGTGTATTATCCGAGTATTGCAAAAATGGAAGATACGCCCGTTTTTGACGAGGTGTAAAGCACGCTCTACGGCGGTATGCCCGTTCAGATTGGTTACTGCAACGGCAGAAACACGACCTACAACGGCTTTGAATACCACAAGGGAAGCGAGATAAACGTTGCCGTGACGGACTTCGTGCTCGTGCTCGGCCACACGTATCAGCTAAGAGATAATAAGTTCTATATCGGCGACGAAAGGGTGTTCTACGTTCCCGAGGGTACTGCGCTTGAAATGTACCAGACGACGCTTCACCTTTCGCCCTGCAGAGTGCGCGACGAGGGCTTTATGGATATCGTTATCCTGCCGCGCGGCACGAACACTCCGCTTGATAAAAAAGAGAAAAACGGCGACGCTGAAAGTACGCTTCTGCTCCAGAAAAACAAGTGGGTTATCGCGCATAAGGACAGAGAGCCGCTTGTAAAGCAGGGCGCGTTTATCGGCGTTGTTGGAGAGAATAAAGAAATACTATATTAATAACTCATAATTCAAACAAGAGGTAAAAATGCAATTTAATTACTTATATATTCCTATCGGCGTACCGACGTTTCATCTTGAAAGCGCAGGTGCGGAATTTGAAAAATCCATCGAGCTGCTCAAGGGCATTGACGACGCGTTAATTGCACCCGATGAAATGCTGCTCAGCATTGACAAGCTCAACGCCTTTACAGCTGACAAAAATCCTGATTTTGTGATTGTGCAGAACATCACCTTCGCAAACGGCGCGTATATTGCCGAGGTGCTTCGCCGCTTCGAGTGTCCCGTGCTTTTGTGGACGCTTCGTGAGCCTGTAATCGACGGCGGAAGGCTTCGCCTTAATTCGCTTACGGGTGCTTTTTCCGCTGCAAACGTGCTCAAAAGCTTTGACAGACCGTTTGAATACATTTTCGGCGCTCCGACAGAGGACGAGGTAAAACGCAAAATATCGTCATCGATAAGAGCCGCACGCGTTAAAAAGGCGCTCAAAAGCCTTAACGTGCTTCAGGTCGGTCACACTCCTCAGGGCTTCGGCTTCGGCAGAGCGCTCGATATGGAAATGATGACAACCTTCGGCGCAACGCTTAATTCAATCGAAGCGCGCGAGCTTATTGACAAGGCAAAGACCTTTACAGATGATGAGATAAAAGATTATCTCGACGACGCGAAGGGCAGGATAAAAGCTCTTGATGAAATCAAGGAAAAGAACGTGCTTGACTTTGCACGCCTTTACAGGGCGTACGACGAGTACGTAAAGGATAACGACGTCGGCGCACTTTCGTCGCGCTGCTGGCCCGACTTTTTCACAGCCTTCGGCACTCCCGTCTGCGCCGTGCTTGCTATGCTCAACGATTTGGGCGTTGCCGCCGCTTGCGAGGCTGATACCTACGGCGCGCTGACGATGTATATATCTCAGTTTCTTACTGATAAGCCTGCGTTTTTCGGCGACCCCGTTTCGATGGACGAGGGCGAAAACACGGTTACCTTCTGGCACTGCGGTACCGCTGCCTGCTCGCTTGCGCGCGAGGATACAGGCGCTTGTGCAGGTGTACATTGTAACCGCAAAATCGGACCTACGCTCGAATTCGGCTGTAAGGTTGAAAAGGACGTTACTATTTTCAGAATAGGCAAAAAAGCCGACGGCACCTTCCGCTTCTTTATCGCCGAGGGTGAAGCGCTCGACAAGCCTCAGCAATTCTTCGGCACGTCAATTGTTGTTAAGACCGACGGCAACGCGAAGGAGCTTGTTTACGGCGCAGTCAAATCGGGCTGGGAGCCTCATTTTGCCGTTGCTATGGGCGGTATAGCAGGCGAGCTTGAAGCGCTTGCAAATATGCTTGGT
>JAFWKC010000014.1 GCA_017514345.1 Eubacterium sp. | reverse complement strand
GCAGATGGATCTTCAGAAGATCATGGCGAAGGCCCGAGACGTCGCCAAGAGCACCGGCACGATCACGACCGAACAACTCAACGGCCTGTGCCCGAACAGTATGGAGCCCGAAGACATCGCGACTCTCTTCGCGGCTCTGCGGACCGAGGGAATTCGCCTCAAGGACGACGAAGCAGAAAAGTAACAGCCACTCGCTGGAACTGGACGTGTCCGTCTGCCCGAGATTCAAGAAAATCAAGGTTAACGGCAAGGACGCAGACCCGCTCTATAAGTATCTTGTTGAGGAAACGGGCGGAGATAAAATTGGCTGGAACTTTACAAAATTCCTTATTGACCGCGACGGCAATATCGTTGAGCGCTTCGGCTCAAAGGTAACGCCTGAGGAAATCGAAGCAAAGGTTGAAGCAATATTATAGCTTAAGACTGATTTTGTCCATAATATAATAACGGGTACGGACGAAGTCCGTCAGAAAGCTTAACAATTAAAACCTGAAAAAGAGGTTATACTATGTATGATGTTATAATAATCGGCGCAGGTCCTGCGGGCATATCGGCGTCGCTTTACGCAAAGCGCGCAAACAAAAGCGTGCTTGTGCTGTATCACGGCGAATCACAGCTTGAAAAGGCTCACCTTATCGACAACTACTACGGCTTTAAGGGCGGCATAAGCGGCACAGAGCTTTATAACGACGGTATTGAACAGGCGCGCGAGCTTGGCGTGGAAGTGAAAAATATCGAGGTTACGCACATCGCGATGACAGCTTCTATGACTTATGAAGTCAAAGCAGGCGAAAGCGCCTTTGAGGGCAAAACGCTTATACTTGCAACGGGCAACAAAAAAATCCGCCCGAACATCAAGGGCATTGTTGATTTCGAGGGAAAGGGCGTCAGCTACTGCGCGATTTGCGACGGATTTTTCTATCGCAAAAAGACTGTTGCTGTGCTCGGCAGCGGCGATTACGCGCTCAGCGAGGCGGGCGACCTTGAAAACATCGTATCAAAGCTGTATCTACTCACCGACGGGCTTGATGCTCCCGACACCGACAAGTACGAGGTCATCACAAAGAAAATCAAGGAAATCAGCGGCGACGTTAAGGTCGGCAAGGTTATTTTTGAAGATGACAGCGAGCTTGAAATCGACGGTCTGTTTGTTGCTCTCGGAGTTGCAGGCGGCGCCGATTTTGCAAAAAAACTCGGCATAGCGCTTGACGGCGACAGCATAAAGGTGAATAATGATATGAGTACGAACATTCCCGGTGTGTATTCGTGCGGCAACGTCACAGGCGGTCTTTTGCAGGTGTGCAAGGCTGTCTACGAGGGCGCCGAGGCGGGACTTTCGGCAGTAAACTATTTAAAAGCGAAGGAGATATAATTATGGTTAAAGAGCTTACAGTTGCAAATTTTGACGAAGAGGTGCTTAATTCAGGCAAAACGTGTCTTGTTGATTTTTACGCAGTATGGTGCGGTCCGTGCAAGATGATGTCACCCGTTGTTGACGAAATCGCTGCGGAAAACGCTGATATCGTTGTCGGCAAGATTGACGTTGACGAAAACGAGGAGCTTGCTATGAAGTACGGCGTTATGTCAATCCCGACAATTCTTGTCATCAAAAACGGCGAGGTTGCCGAAACCTTTATCGGCGTAACACCAAAGGAAAACATCGTAGCTGCAATCAGCTAAAAGTAATACGCTCGGGCGCCGTAAGGTGCCCTTTGGTGATTTATATGAAAAAAATAAAAATATTATCCTTGCTTCTCGCGCTCGTAATGCTTTTGTCCTCGTGTGCAAACAGCGCGCCGACGATGAAGGCGGAGCCAGACAGCTTCAACACGAACTACACCTTTGTTTTTGTTCACGGACTTTCGGGCTGGGGAAGCTACGATTTTCAAAACCATTTTCTTAAATACTGGGGAATGCGCGGCGGCGATTTGATGAAGTATCTGAACGAGCAGGGCTTCGACTGTGTCAGCGCGTCCGTTGCGCCTCACGGCAGCGCGTGGGACAGAGCGTGCGAGCTTTACGCTCAGCTCAGCGGAACGGTAGTTGATTACGGCAAGGAGCACAGCAAGCGCTGTAACCACGAGCGTTTCGGCAGGGATTATTCAAAGGAGCCTCTGATTGAAAAGTGGGACGGCGAAAACAAGATTAACCTTCTCGGTCACTCGTTCGGCGGCGCGACGGTGCGCCTTTTGAGCGAGCTTATGGCAAACGGAAGCGAGGCTGAGCGAAACGCAACGGACAAGGACGACCTTTCACCTCTTTTTGAGGGCGGAAAGGCTGACTGGATATACAGTATTACTGCGCTTGCTTCGCCGCATAACGGAACGACTGCGTACGACGTCAGCGACGTTGAGGACGACGTCCCCGATACGCTGAAATACAAGGTGCAGGACAAGCTCAACAGCGCCGTTGCAGCCGCTAACAAGGTTGATGACAAAGACGTCAAGGCGGCGTTTGACAACGCGAATTATGATATGCTTCTTGACAACGCAAAGGCGCTTAACGACAGCATAAGCACGCTTGAAAACGTGTACTATTTTTCAGTTCCGTGTACGGCGACAGTAAAGCAGGACGACGGTACATATCTTCCCGACGAGAGCAAAATGGAAGCGATGTTTGTTAAGACATCGCGCAAAATGGGCAAGTTTACCGAAACGTCTGCGGGCGGAATTACTGCCGACGAAAGCTGGTATGAAAACGACGGGCTTGTTAACACGATTTCAGCACGCGCGCCCTTTGACGCTCCGCAAAAGGAATACGCCGAGGGTGACGTAAAAACGGGCGAATGGAACATTATGCCGACGTACGACGGCGACCATATGGCGCTACAGGGCGGACTGTCAAAGAAGAACGACGTTCGTGATTTCTACGTCGAGCATCTGTCCAGAATCAATAATTTATAAAAAGCAGAAAAAAAGGACCGATTGTAAAATCGGTCCTTTTTGCTATACCATTTCTTCAGGTTTAAACACCTTGTCAAATTCTTCTTCACTCAAAAAGCCGAGCGACACGCACGCTTCTTTAAGCGATATGTTTTCGCTATACGCTTTCTTTGCCGTTTTTGCGGCGTTTTCATACCCGATGTACGGGTTCAGCGCCGTAACAAGCATTAATGAATTATGCAGGTTTGAGTGCATTTTTTCCTTGTCCGCTTTGATGCCGACAGCGCAGTTTGCGTTGAACGAAAGCATCGCGTCGCTGAGCAGTCTGAGCGACTGCAGGAAGTTGTAAATGATTACGGGCATAAACACGTTAAGCTCAAAATTGCCCTGACTTGCCGCAAAGCCAATCGCCGCGTCGTTGCCCATAACCTGAACGGCAACCATAGTCAGCGCCTCGCACTGCGTGGGGTTAACCTTGCCCGGCATAATCGATGAGCCCGGCTCATTTTCGGGGATTTTTATTTCGCCGAGTCCGAGCCGCGGACCGCTTGCGAGCCAGCGTACGTCGTTTGCGATTTTCATAAGGTCAGCCGCGAGCGCCTTTAGCGCGCCGTGTGCAAACACGATTTCGTCCTTTGACGTCAGCGCGTGGAACTTGTTTGGCGCCGTGCGGAACTCAACGTCAGTTATCTCGCTGATAGCCTCTGCTACAGCTTCGCCGAAGCCGTCAGGAGCGTTAAGCCCCGTGCCTACTGCCGTTCCGCCGAGCGCAAGCTCCTTGAGCTCAACGAGCGAAGCTTCAAGCAGCCGTCTGTCCTTTTCAAGGCTTGAACGCCAGCCGCTGATTTCCTGCGAAAAGGTTATCGGTGTTGCGTCCTGCAGATGCGTTCTGCCGCTTTTTACGATACCCTCGTTTTCTGCTTCAAGCGTTTTGAAGGTGGCGATAAGCGCGTCAAGCGCGGGGAACAGCCTTTTTTCAATGCCGAGCGCCGCCGCGATGTGCATAGCCGTCGGGAAGGTGTCGTTGGAGCTTTGGCTCATATTAATGTCATCGTTCGGGTGACAGAGCTTTTTGCCTGCGATTTCGTTTGCGCGGTTTGCAATAACCTCGTTTGCGTTCATATTCGACTGAGTGCCTGAGCCTGTCTGCCACACGACAAGCGGAAAATGCCCGTCAAGCCTGCCGTCTGAAACCTCGTCGCACGCCTGACATATAACGCCGCATTTTTCGTCGGTCATTTTTTCTGGGCGAAGCTTGTGATTTGCTTTTGCCGCCGCCTTTTTCAGCAGACCGAAGGCGTGTGTGATTTCGCGCGGCATAGTTTCGATGCCCTCGCCGATTTTAAAATTATCCTTGCTGCGCTGAGTCTGAGCGCCCCAGTATTTGTCGGCAGGTACTTTAACCTCACCCATCGAATCGTGTTCAATGCGATAATCCATAGCTATCTCCTATAACAACGGGCGGCACAAGACCGCCCATAGTAGTTTTTATTCGTCTGTTGTTCTGCGTTCTGCAAGAGCTGCAGTAATCTTTGCCTTCTTGTCGCCAACGATATCGTATTTGAGAATCGGGAAGATAGAAAGCAGTGCAAGGATACCAGGCATAGCCGTGTATGCAAAGAAGATTAAGTCCTTGTTACATCCGCTGAAATCCTTTATTGCAAGTGCGTCATAATAGCCCGACGCGCCTACAAAGATAAGACCTACTGCCATACCGAGCGCAAGGCAAACCTTGATTGTAAGAGTAAGGATTGAATAGCACGCACCCTCGTTGCGCTTTCCTGTTTCGTACTCATAAGCGTCAACGCAGTCAGCCGTCATAATCATCGGCATAAGCGTTACTGCACCGAACTGTAAACCGATAAGGAACAATGACGCATAGAACAGTATTGTAAGCACCATATTCTTCGGATTCTGGAACCAGAAGTGACCTATTGCAAATGAGAAAATCGAAGCAGCAAAGCCGTAAACGGAAAGAAGTATGTACGTCTTTTTCTCGTTGAGCTTCTTAATAAGGAACGGGCAGATTGCCATACTAATCATAGAGCCGATAGCAGTTACGATACCGAGCACCACAACGAGGTTCTGGCTGCCGAGAATAATGGAAGCCGCCTGAACTTGAATACCCATAGCCATCTGTCTGCCGAAGCCGAGGAAGTACGAAATAATAACGAGCATAAACGGCTTGTTTGCCTTAAGCGCGGCAAACATTTCCTTAAAGCCGATAGTGTCGCTTGATGCGTTCGTTACTCTCTCTTTGTTGATAAGAGGAATAAGAGCAAAGAGCGCACAGCCGAAAATTGCTGTAAGTATGCCGACAAACAGGAACTCAGGCGCGTTCATAGGCGCGTCCTGCTGTCCCTTAGGTACGAATACCTTTGAGCCCTCTGGAACGATAAGGCAAACGATAGGAACGATTACTGCACAGGCTGAAAAGCCAATCTGCTTTGCCGTGTTAGAAATAGAAACAACGTTCGTTCTTTCTGTCGGGTTAGGTGTGAGCGCAGCCGCAATACCCTGCGACGGTACGTCGCCCATCGTCATCGCAATTGACCATATAAGGCTCACAATGAAAATCCATACGTAAAGCACTACGTTTTTAAACGGAACGTTTACAAAAAGCAGCGCGGTTGATATAAGCAGCGGAGCAAGCGCATACAGAATCATTGACTTGAATTTGCCGAGCTTGCTTTTTGAACGGTCAACAAGGTTGCCGACAATCGGGTCAGCTGCAGCGGAAACGATTTTTGCAACGAGAATAAGAATTGCAACAACGATTACGTTTGCGCCGAGGATTGAGCCTGAAAACTCTGCCTGATAAGTAAACTGCAATCCTACAATTGCCTGAAAACCGAAAAGACCGAGCGAATACGCTATAATCTCTTTAATATTCAGATATTTCTGTTTTGTGATTTCCTGTTCCATAAATTATACTCCTTTTAGTTTATTTTGCAGGGGTGTAAATCCATTTTGAAAAGCCTTGCGGAACGCCGACGGCAGGAAGGCATTTGTTGTAATGGACGAAAAAGCGCCTTTCACGCTTCCAGCCCTCTCTGTCCTTAAGGTATTTTCCGCTTTGCTGGTCAACCCAGTAATACACGGTGAGCCTGTGCTTAACCTCGCTTTCGAGCTTGTCGATAAACGCCTTGAAAAACTCAGTTTCAAACGGTCTGCCGAGATACATCACGGTGATGTCCGACAAATCCTGTTCAAACGCGTTGCCCGAAATAATCTCTACGTTGTCAAACT
>JAFWKC010000013.1 GCA_017514345.1 Eubacterium sp. | reverse complement strand
CCACCACCGTCACCGCCATTCTTCAAAGAAGCACCACAGCTCGTCGAGCCACCACTCATCAAGTCACAGCTCGTCAAAAAGCAAGAAAAAGAAGAAAAGCCTTCCAACGGCAATCAAGATTGCGATTATAATTCTGCTTGTATTGATTCTTGCCTTCGGAACGGTGCTTGGAACGTTCCTTGTTCTCAAAAATATGGGTAAAAAGGACATTATGCCCGTTGTCACCGAGCAGACGAAGTACGAGGAAATAATCGAATATAACGGCCATAAGTATAAGTATAACGAAAATATCGTATCATTTGCATTTGAGGGCATTGACGTGCGTACGCTCCAGACGGTTGACGAAACTGATTTCATCGGCGCCTGCGACGCAAATATCGTAGTTGCGATTGACACCGAAACGGGCAAGACGAACGCTATCGTTATCCCGCGTGATACGATGGTTGACGTTGATATGTACAGCGCAAAAACGGGCTTGCTTCTCAAATCTGACAAGACTCAGCTCTGTCTTGCTTACGCATACGGCGACGGCGCGGAGCTAAGCTGCCAGAACACCGTAGACGCGATGAGCAGAATTCTCAACAACGTGCCGATTAACAAGTATTTTGCGCTTGATCTTGACGGTATTGCTCCGCTCAACGACGCAATCGGCGGCGTAGAAATCTCGAATTCGCTGTACGCCTTCCCCGATGAGGGCATAAATATCGGCGACCCCGTAACGCTCAAGGGCGATATGGCGGAAAAGTACGTCAGAACGCGTGACGTTGATTATATCGAAGCGTCGCTCAACCGTACCGAGCGTCAGATGCAGTACGTAAGGGCGTATGCAAATCAGGCGCTCCCCGCAGTAGTACGCGATTTTTCAACTGTTTCAAAGCTGTATAACATCGCGAAGAATTATTCGCGCACAAACCTTACGCTCAGCAACGCGACGTATATGGCTTCGCTTCTTTTGTCAAAGAATATACGCGATTTTGACACCGTAATGCTTAAGGGCGAAATGAAATCCTCGCCTGCGAAGGACCTTGCGTTCAAGGACTTCGTGTACGCAGAATTTTATCCCGACGAGGACTTCCTTATGCAAAGCGTGCTTAACGCATTTTATACACAAATTGAGTAATTATGACTGAGGGGGCTTCTGTTGAAACCCCCTCGTTGCTTGAAACCGAGCACAATATAGGTAGTATTAATTTATAGGAATTTACTATGAGTAACGACGCAAAAGCATTAAAATCTGGCGTTTGGTACGCTATGGCAGTAATGATGCAAAAGGGAATCTGGATTGTGACGATTCCTCTTTTTTCGCGACTGCTGACAAAGGCGGAATTCGGCGCATACAATAACTATACCGCGTGGCTTGCTGTGCTTACGATTATCGTTACGCTTAATCTTGAAAGCACGTTTCTGAGCGCCATAAACGATTTTCGCAAAACGATTGACGAATACGTCCTGTCACTGCTGTGCCTCGGCACGATATCGACGGCGTTTTTCACGATAATTATCAACGTATTTCACACCGCGTTTGAAAATCTGTTCAGTCTCAGGCTACTTTATATAAACGCGATACTCGTTTACCTTCTGTTTTTGCCTGCGCTTACGCTGTTTCAGACGCGCGACCGCTTCCTGTTCAAATACAAAACCTCGGCGCTTGCTACGGGACTTACGGCGCTCGCGTCAGAGCTACTTGCGCTTGCGCTTGTGTTCTTCTCTAAGGACGACAGGCTGACTATGCGTATTGTCGGAAGCGTTATCCCGACAGTCGTTATCGGCGCAATTTTTTACGCTTATTTCATAAAGACGGGCAAGCGCGTAAAAATCAAATATTGGAAATACGCCCTGCCGATAGCCCTGCCGTACGTGCCGCACCTTATCTCGATGGTTATACTCAGCTCGACGGATAAGATTATGATAACGAAAATCTGCGGCGAAGCGGACAACGCTATGTACAGCATCGCGTACACCTGCGGAATGGCGATAACGGCGCTTGTAATGACGATGAACAATGCATATTCGCCGTGGCTTGCCGACAAGCTTCACAACGAGGACAGGCAGTCCGTAAAGTCAATGTCTGACAAATATTTCGGCTTTTTCGCCTTTTGTACGGTAGGTGTAATGCTGCTGTCGCCCGAGCTTCTGCTCGTCCTCGGCGGAAAGCAGTATTATGAAGCGCGCTTCATTGTGCCGCCGATAATTATGGGCTGTGTGTTCCAGTTTGCGTATACGATGTTTGTTAATATTGAGCAGTTCAAGAAAAAGACAGTCGGTATGTCAATCGCAAGCGTTATTGCGGCGGCGCTGAACTGTTTGCTCAACCTGCTTCTCATACCGAAATTCGGCTATGAAATCGCCGCTTATACAACGGTTGTTTCCTACGCTGCGCTGTACGGTATGCACTATTTCCTTGTTAAGCGCCTCGGTTACGCCGACGTGTACAAGAACACTGTAATCTGGATAGAAATGGCAGGACTTATTGCGGCAATGTTCGTATCAATCGTGCTGTATTCGCACACGGTAATCAGATATATTACCGTCGGCGTGTACGTCGTTTTGCTCGTCTTTATCGCATTAAAGAGCTTGCCGATGATACGGCAGATTATGAAAAAAGAGTCGTAGTTGGGGCGCCCTTCATAAAGAAGTTTTTAGACCGATAGAGTATTTTCTCTTTCGGTCTGTTTTTCTTTTCCGGATTTGTATTTACAAATCCTATGCTCGCTGCAGTCAGTGACAAATTTCTTGACTATCTAATACTAAAATGCTAAAATGTAAGTGCCAAATAAACTAACAAGTGAATATTATGTCATTTTGAGCGGTATGCTATTTTTATCTCTTTTGATAAAAATGCATGCTCTTAATTAGCATACCGTTATAATGACGCTTTGTTAGTTTGTTTGGCGACAGTTGAGTTATGCGTTTTTGGGCGTGTAGCTTGACTGCACGCCATTTTTTATTTTAAGGAGGAGTAAATTTTATGGGAATGGTACCACTTAAATGCCCCGGATGCGGAGCAAACATTGAACTTGATGACAGCAGAGAATTTGGATTTTGTAATTTCTGCGGTACAAAAGTAATGCAGGACAAAATCGTTGTTGAACATCAAGGAAGTGTTAAAGTTGACAATTCAGAGTATGTAGAAAAATTCCTGCAAAATGCGAGAAGGGCAAAAGAAAAAGAAGACTGGGAAGAAACTGAAAAATATTATAATTTAGTTGAACAAAACGATCCTTCAAATATAGAGGCAATATTTTATAGCTCTTATGGAAAAGCAAAAATGTCTCTTGTAAACGATGATATTTACAAAAGACAACAATATTTTAAAGTTCTTACTAATTGCGTATCCATAATTGACGATAATTATGATGTTTCAAAGTCAGAAAGCAATCAACCGATAGTTGAGTCTATTGCAAAAGATATAAACGGAATGTTGTTTAGTGATTTCGTATTTACTCAATGGAAAAATGGCTACGGGGTTGTTACAAGAACAAACAAAGATCAAACATATACACTGTTTCTTTTATTGTCGATCACTTTTGTTGAAACAATCAATAATATTATCGCCAAAGATGACCAAGTATATTTGCATAAAATACTAATAAACCATTACACTCTGTTAATGGCTGCGTCGTATATAAATAACGATGCGAAGAAAGACTATAGAGAAAAAATTATTTCAGAACACAACAAAATCAAAGAACTTGATTCATCATATGAAATCCCAGAAGTCCCAAAGCTCCCAGAAGCATCAAATAGTGGTGGCTGTTATGTAGCAACAGCTGTCTACGGCTCGTATGATTGTCCACAGGTTTGGACACTGCGCAGATACAGAGATAATCAGCTTGCAAGCACTTGGTACGGCAGAGCGTTTATTCACACTTACTATGCAATAAGCCCAACTATTGTTAAATGGTTCGGAGACACACAATGGTTTAAACATATGTGGAAAGATAAGCTCGACAGAATGGTGAACAGATTAAACAGTGAAGGTGTTGAGAATACGCCATACAATGATATTGATTGGTAAAAAAGAAGGTAGTTGAGTTTTTACTCAACTACCTTCTTTATTGCGGGCGCCCCTTACGACTCTTTTTTCAGTTAGCAGTCAGCAGTTAGCAGTATTCAGATTGTGGGTGAGCTACGCTCACACTCATTATAATGCCCGTGCGCAACACCCGAAAACTGAAAACTGAATACCGAATACTGAATACTGAATTCTTCTACTAATCGCTTGACTTAATAATAATTTGTTAATATTTATTTGTAAGACTATAAATATTAAATAAAAAAGGAGATTATTATGAAAAAGGTGCTATCCATTTTGCTCTCAATATTGATGTTGACGAGCATAACAGCAGGCTTAAGCTTTAATACTTATGCTGATGAAAAACAATATGATTCTTCAAAAAAGGATACAATTTGTTCAGTTAGTTCGTACAGATATAAATATACGGGCTATTATTTCACTCAGGTTGTCAACTCGAAAACTTATAAAATTTGGGAAGTTAGCTTGAACAGCTACAATAGCAAGGTTTATCCGACTAGCATTACGGTTAATCATACCGTTTCTTTAAATGATACTGACCTCCTTCAGGTTAGCGCAATTAACACGGGCTTTTTTACTGATGGTTTAAACGGTGCTTGTACAAATAAGAATTCAATAACCCAGGTTGTTATTAATAACAGACTTAATCCGATATTATCAAACGGCGCGACAAATGTTTATGTTTACGATTATTTTGCAACAGAAACTATTCCCAGCCATTTGTTTGAAAATATGACAGGTCTTACTACGTTTGATGCAAGAGGCGTAAACGGTCTTAAAGCGATTGAAGATTACACATTCTCTGGTTGTACTTCGTTGTCCACAGTTTACCTTCCTATGGATGCGTATTCTTTTGGAAAAATTGGTGTGTATGCTTTTGCAGGCTGTACTTCTTTAAAATCAATTAGAATTTCTTGTACCTTAAATACACTTCAGGGTTATGCTTTTAAAGGTTGCTCTCAGCTTGCAACCATTGACTATCCGTTTTTATATTCTTCTTCAAAAGAGTATACTTGGGCTATAGCTGCTATTAAAGATACTCCTTATTACAACAATACTGCTAACTGGGTTGGCGGCGTAGTAGGCAAGGGTATTCTCAAGTTCGGTAACGGAAAAATCGCCTTAGGCGTTTACACTCCTGCAACAGGCGACACAGTTGATTTAACGGGATTTACGTATGTTTCACTCATTTACTTTGCTGACGCAACTGTTAAACATATTATTATTCCTGATAGTGTAAAATTCGTCAAAGATTGTCTTGCTACTGCAGATACGTCTAACGTTTCAAACGTTGAGTCAATTTCAATCGAAGGCACGACAGATTTTAATAACGGTTTATTATACTTCTTGTTCGGACCTGATAACGAAGCCTTGTATAAATACACCTCTTTAAAGACCTTAACGGTGAGCGATTCGCGTACTGATTACTGCACAGTTAATAACGTGCTTTATAACAAGGACAAAACCGAATTGATTTTCAGCCCGCAGAAAAATGACGTAACTGGTATTGTTATTCCTAATTCTGTTCAGACAATAGGCGAAAACGCATTTTATGCTAATACCAATCTTCAGACCGTTACAATGAATAATACCGTTCAGACTATCGGCACTTCTGCATTTGCTTCTTGCAGCGCACTTACAAGTGCTAAATTGTCGGACGAGATTAAAGCAATTCCGGCTAACTGCTTTGCAAACTGCACTAAGCTTGAAAACTGTATTATCCCCACAGGCGTTGAAACTATCGGCGAAAAAGCTTTCTATAACTGCAAGCTTGCTTCAATCAGTATTCCCGATAAGGTTGAAACCCTCGGCAATGATGCATTTAGCCAAAACTCAAACGTTAAGGTGCTTTATGTAGGTAAAGGACTTAAGTCTGGCCTTGAATCTATGGCTGGTGCCTCTAAAGTTCTTGAATCGGCACAGGTTGCTGCAGAAAATACCGTTTACGACAGCAGAAATAATTGTAACGCTATTATCCGCAAAGCTGATGATACGCTTATTATCGGTTCGGTTAATACGGTTATTCCTAATACCGTTAAGGCTATCGGCGACAAAGCATTCTATACAATGACGTTTAGTAAAGAGATTACAATTCCTGATAGTGTAACAACTATAGGTAAACATGCATTCTATGCTACAAATCTTACCTCTATCATTCTTCCCGATTCGGTTACCTCAATTGGTGCGGCTTGCTTTGGTTCTTGTCCATTAACCAGCGTTAAGTTGTCTGACAATCTTACTGCTATTTCAAATAGTGCATTTTCCAGAACAACTATTGAGGAGATTGTTTTACCAAAGTCATTAACGCAAATCGGTGCGTATGCTTTTAATGAGTGTTCTAACCTTAAAAAGGTATATATGTATGACAAGGTTACAAATATCTATACAAGCGCATTCAACAATACAGCTATAGAGGACGTTTATTATTCAGGCACAGGTGCAGATTGGAATAATTTGAAGCCTAACATTGACACTAATAATAACAAATTAACTGACGCAAATCTTATTACAAATTTCCATCTCCACGAGATGCAGAAAACAGAAGCTAAGCCTGCAACCTGTGTTGCAGCGGGCAACAACGAATACTACTACTGCACATATTGCGAAAAGTATTTCAAAGACAAGGACGGCAATACCGAAACCGATATTGCTGCCGAAACTCTCCCGATTGACCCGACAGCTCATAAGTTTGACAGTAACGTAAAGACTTGTCTTAACGGTTGCGGCACAGCAAACCCGAATTATAATCCTAATACTACTTCGAATACTAATCCTGCCGCTGTAACTCCTGCAGTTACAACTCCTGCAGCTGTTGACGAATCAACTGTTACAAAGAACGGCGTAACGCTGAAGCTCAACAAGGTAACAGTTAAGAAGAGCGCAAAGAGCCTTAAGGTTAAGGCAACGCTCAAGAAGAAGGGCAAGGCTCTCAAGAACAAGAAGATTACCTTTAAGTTCAACGGCAAAAAGTACACTGCCAAGACGAACAAGAAGGGCGTAGCAACAATCACAGTTAAGAAAAAGGTTCTCAAGAAGCTCAAGGTCGGCAAGAAGATTAAGATTACCGCAACCTACAACAAAATGACAGCAAAGAGAACTGTAAAGGTTAAGAAGTAAAAAAATGAGCCTCGAAAGAGGCTCGTTTTTTTAGTATTCAGTATTCGGTATTCAGTATTCAGCTCGTTGGTGCTGCGCACGGCTATTATAATGAGTGTGAGCGAAGCTCACCCTATAATTCCGAACTCCGCATTCCGAATTCCGCATTATAATAGGTGTGGACAGCGTCCACCCGACACCTTGAGCCTTGTGAGCTTGCTCGCTCCTACAACCTTTTTGTTGCTAACTTCCCCATAATATGATATTATATACTTACCAAAGAAAGGAGAGTAAATTTATGAAAAAATCCATATGCTTATTCCTTGCGGCAGTTATGCTGCTTTGCGCCTTACCGTTTTCGGCGTATGCGGCTGCTCCTGCAAAGGTAACAAAGCTCACCGCTTCAACTGGCGGACAGGACAACCAGATTGTCCTGTCGTGGCAGGCTTCTCAGGGTGCCGACGGCTACGTCGTTTCGCGCAGCGAATCGGGTAAGAAGGACACCTACAAAAAAATTGCCACGATTACTGAAACGAGGTATAAGGACACTAACCTCAAATCCTCAAAGGCGTATTACTACAAGGTAAAGGCGTTCAGAGCAGGTCAGTCAAAAACCGAGTATTCGCAAGCGGCGAAAATTAATCTTTCCACGCGTATTACCGACTATTACGCGAGCGACCGTTTTGCAAAAACGTACAAGGCGATGCGTAAGCTGTTTACTAATAGTCACAGCAAGGACGCAAACGGCAAGTACATCACGAAGGGCAATTACACATACATTCGCTACCGCGTGACAAAGAAGGAGTTTAACTCAAAGAAAAAGGTGATTAATTATCTCAAAAAGTATTTCACCACCAACGCCGCAAACAGGATTTTCAAGGAGCATTTCGTTGTCAAGGACAAGAAGCTTTATGTTGATTTACTGCTCTACGGCTACGACACAGCGCTTGTGATTAACGATATTCCAGTGACGTCAATGTCGTACACAAACAAAAAGGTCAAGACGACTTTCGGGCTTATGTGGACGCTTCCCGACAGCAATTTTGAACGCTCAACGACAAATCAGCAGCTCGTTTATCAGCGTGGCAAATGGGTGTTTGCGTACAACAGCTTCTGGGCAGGCGACTTCTACGCTTATGAATCTGTAATTACTCCAGGGGACGGTGCATAATATGAAAAAAACTGCAATAAAATCATTTTCGTTTTTTCTCGCGCTGATTATGGCGCTGTCGGCTTTTTCGCTCTGCGCTTATGCCGCAGAAGAGGTGAAATTCGGCAACCAGAAGCAGCAGTATAACTCGCAATATGCAGAGTTCAATTTCCACGCTGACAAGTCCGTCAAGCTGAAGTACAATTACGAAGCTGAAAAGTTCAACGTGTATTACAGCGCAAAGTCAATTGCGAAAAAGGGAAAGGTGCTTTTCAGCGTTAAAAAGGCGACAGAGCTTGCAATTTTCAAGGACTGGGTTTACTACGTCAACTACTCAAAGGGTGCGATTATGCGCTGCAAAATCAGCGATAAGAGCAAACAGACGCTTGTTAAATTCGACAAAAACAAGGTCTTTTTCGTCAACTTTATTATCGACAAAAAGAACTCAAAGCTCATCTATAACCTAATGCCAGAATACGGGCTGAAAACGGCGCAGCTTTACGTTGCTTCCCTAAACGGCAAGAACAAAATGAAGGTCAGCAACCGCGCAAAACAGCACTTTTTCACGAACGGCAAAAACCTTTATTACATCCGCGACAACAACCTGCTGAAGTATAATTACGACAGCAAAAAAAGCACGGTCGTTAAAGTAAATATGTACGTCAAGGACGCCGAGCTTATCGGTATGGAGGGCAATAATCTGTATCTGTATTTCTCCGACGACTACACGCTTGATTACTACCGCGTGAACGTCAAGGACAAAAAGATTAAGCTTCTTGCCACGCCCGAAGCGTTCGGCGACGACGGAGCGATAATCTCGACGATTATCTACAAAAACAGCATTTACGTTCTCACGGGCACGGGCGCAGGCTGCGGCTTTGCAAAGGTGAACAACAAGACGGGCAAATTTAATTACGCGCCGTATGATTACAACTGCCTTAGCGAATACTTCGGCTACTACAAAAACAGCATCGCCGTTGAAGAGGCTGACTTCGTAAACGGCCAGAACAACTACTACAAAACAATCGTAAACCTCAAATAACAACTAAAAAGCATAACCGTTTTTTCTATGCTTTTTGGCAAAGGCGTATTTATTGCCTTTGCGTTTGAGTTATGGTATAATAAAGAAAAATGATAAGTGGAGGAATATTTATGGAAATGAAGTTTTACAGATGTGAGCACTGCGGAAACATCGTCGCTATGGTAAAGAACAAGGGTGTGCCCGTAATGTGCTGCGGTCAGAAAATGACCGAAATTGTTCCGTGTACAACCGACGCTGCAGTTGAAAAGCACGTACCCGTTTACGAAATCAAGGACAATATGCTATACGTAACGGTCGGCGAGGTTGAGCACCCTATGCTTGAAGAGCATTACATCGAGTGGATTGCTGTTCAGACTGCGTCAGGAAATCAGCGCAAAATCCTTAATCCAGGCGACGCACCGAAGGCAACCTTCGCTCTTGTAGAGGGCGACGAAGTAAAAGCAGTATATGCATACTGCAACCTTCACAGCTTGTGGAAGGCATAAATCTTCATTAGAAGCTCGCGCCAATATAAAAGCGTGAGATAAACAAATTAAAAGGCGACGAAATGCGGCGGCATATTCGTTGCCTTTGTTTTTGCGTTGTGGTATAATAAAACGGACAAAGCTCGTTGAACTCGGCGATTATTCAGACAGTATGTTTGACCTCGCAATGCAGTTTGCCGCGGCGGATAAACTCGTCAAAACTGCAGAGCAATTATGCGGTATTGATTATTCAAAACCTGCACACACAAGCGTTGTTACAAGAGATCAGCATATCGGCAGTCAGTTGTTTAAGCACGTTAAGCAAGAAGTAAAGCAGCTTGGCTGCTACGAGATAACGCTGAACGTCTGGGAAGGCAACGACAGCGCCAAAGCGTTTTACGATAAAATGCAAATGAAACCGAAATCAACAACGATGGAATTTATACTGTAGTCTGATTTGTGAGGACAGAAATGGAATTATTTTACACAGACAAAAGAGAAGAATGGCGCGAATATCTGAGCAAGCGTTTTGAAACGGCGGACGAAATATGGTTCGTGTTTCCGATGAAAGAATCGGGCGAAAAAAGCCTTTCGTATAACGATGCTGTAGAAGAGGCGCTCTGCTTCGGCTGGATTGACAGCACCATTAAGCATATTGATGAGCTTCACAGAGCGCAGCGTTTTACGCCGAGGCGCAAGGGAAGCCCGTATTCTCAGCCGAATATTGAACGGTTAATATGGCTTGACGAGCACAATCTTATTCACCCCAAAGTGCGCGAAAGCGTTCTCCCGCTAATTGAAACGCCGTTCGTTTTTCCGAAAGACATTATTGACGAGATAAAAAAGGACGAAACCGCATATCAAAACTATCAGAATTTTTCTGCCCCCTACAAACGCATTCGCGTTGCATATATTGACGCGGCAAGAAACTGCCCCGAAGAATTTGAAAAGCGACTTAATAATTTTATTGCAAAAACACGCCAAAACAAAATCATAAAAGGCTATGGTGGCGTGGATAAATACTACACCGCTTCTAAGGGATAAGGAATAATGAAATGAAAAAACACATAGCAAACATTCTGACGGGATGCCGCATTTTATTCAGTATAGCTTTACTGTTCGTGTCCGTGTTTTCATTTTTGTATTATCTGCCTTTGTCAAAATAGTTCCCGAAACAGAAGTTCCGAAGTGGATTATAATTTGGGTTTGCGTGATTGCCGTAATTAAAGTTATCAATATCATTTCGGGATTTGTTTGTCAGAAAAAGTTTGTTGCCGAGCATACGCTAATGAACAAAATCACAGGTCTTTTACTGTTTCTGTTGCCCTTAACTCTTACTTTTATTGAGCTTAAATACAGCGGCGCAGTTGTATGCGCTATTGCGACCTTCGCTGCAATTCAGGAAGGCCATTACATCCGCATGAATACTAATTTCACAAGTGGTCAATAAGCGGCTTAAAAGCCGTTTTTGATGAAAACAACCCCTCAAAAGGTAATTCTTTTGAGGGGCAGCTTGTCGAAAAAGCCTATCCTTTCGGATAGAATTTTTCGACAGTCTGAGAGACGACAAAAACTTGTCGTCTCTTTCTTTTTTTCAAAATTTTTAGAAAAATTGACTCTAATTTAGTTGTTTTCCGATTATTATAATTGAAAGCAATTGAATCGGTTTTCAATGGTGGAACAAAAACTGTACACGAATTCGTGTATTGTGATATCAGAACAGCAACGGAGGTTTGACTATGGATATTCTTAGATTTGTTAATTCAAACGCAATAAGAGAACACCTTAAAAAGGTTAATTATCAGTTCAATACTCTTGAAGCGGCATATTTGATTGCGTTTTGCAAAGACTCCACGCTAGAAGAACGACTCAACGCATGACAAGAAATCATTGATACTATGCCTGATATGTCACCTGAAAAAGAATTGCCATATTGCAACTGGGAATATTACAGAGACAGTATTCATGAGTTTCTCAAAAAGCATATGGAGAACGAAAAGAAACTGCTTGAAGAGTATTTGTCTGTAAAAGAAGGAGCATTTAAATTTAAGCCATATCTTTTTGATGGCGATTATAAAACATTTACCGATGTAGGTGTTTTTGGAACACATGCTACAAGTGTATTGTGTTGAAGCTGAAATTCATAGCTTAAGTGAAAACGAAGGAAGCTGTATCTTTAATGAGTTTTGCAAAGAACCATCATAAGCAAAAATAATATAATTATTTCATAAGTGGTCAAATAAGTGCTAAAACTGATAACCCGGCGTTGCAAAATTTGCCCGAGAATTATTTTTTGAAGTCGAGATTTTTCCAAAAGCCGATCTCACGACGTGAGATGAAACTACTTAAAAGGGAAATCACTAAAAATTGCCCCAATTCGGCAAAACAAAAATTTGCTCAAAAATGATTTTTTGAATCAGAAATTTTTTCAAAAACTAAACCATAAGGCAACGGAGTTGCAAATGCATTTCCGTTGCCTTTATTTTTGCGTTGTGGTATAATGAACGCGAAAATGTGGAATTGCTGAAATGTTAATTCCCGTTGCTTGCGGCAACGGGGCTTTCGGGAGTAGTATGGCTGTGAAAGGAGGTTTTCGACATGTTAAACGAAAACATTAAAGCAGTCAGAAAATCAAAAGGGCTCTCACAAGAAGAGCTCGCAATCAAATTAAATGTAGTACGCCAGACGGTATCAAAGTGGGAGCGCGGACTGTCCGTTCCCGATTCCGAGATGCTGATTTCAATCTCCGACGTGCTCGAAACGCCGGTCAGCGTTTTGCTCGGCGAAACGGTTGAGGCGGGTGCGCCCGAAGATTTGAAGGTAATATCGGAAAAGCTTGAACTGATAAACCTTCAGCTCGCACAGCAGAAAGCGGCAAGGCGAAAAGTGCTTCACTGGGCATTCATTCTATTGAGTGCTATAATCGCGGTAGCTTTTATCATTATGATACTTGCAGGCAGTCCCTACCTGAACTGGGATTACAACGACCCGGAAACTGCCGTAGTCGGCACCGCACTGCACGCTTTTGAATTTATTTTTGTCAGAATTGCACCGCTTGCATTTATCGGCACAGTCATCTGCGCGATTATGACACGAAAACGCAGTTAAGGTAGAACATTAAATGTACATACCCATGTACACGAAATGGTCATAAACTACTTAAAAGGAAAACCGGAGAAAAAAGTGCGCAATTAGGATGCATAAATTTTGTACTTTTTGAGGGCAAAAAATCAATAAAAATTGGTCGAGCAGATCTCACGACGTGAGATGAAACGACTTAAAAGGGAAATTCTTAAAAATTGTCCTGATTCGGCAAGATTAAAATTTGCTCAAAAATGATTTTTTGAATCAGAAATTTTTTTCAAAAACTAAACCATAAGGCAACGGAGTTGCAAATGCATTTCCGTTGCCTTTGTTTTTTGGTTGTGGTATAATCAAATCAACAGACTTGGATTTGTGAGGCGCATTATGGAATACATAAGAGTAACAAAAGAGAATATAGAAAGCGAGCACATTTGCTGCGCGATTTCAAATAACAACGACGTTCAGGTTGCGTCAAAAAAAGCGTGGCTTTCGGACAGATTTGCAGACGGTCTTGTCTTTCTGAAAAGCGTAGAAAGAGGCAAATGCTTTATTGAATATATCCCTGCCGAGAACGCGTGGAATCCTATTGAGGCGGACGGCTATATGTTCATTAACTGCCTCTGGGTTTCGGGCTCGTTTAAGGGGCACGGCTATTCAAACGATTTGCTCGGCGAATGTATTGCGGACAGTAAAAGCAAGGGAAAGACGGGTTTGTGTATTCTTTCTTCCTTGAAGAAAAAGCCGTTTCTTGCCGATCCGAAATATTTGAAGTATAAAGGCTTTGAGGTCTGTGACGAGGCTGATAACGGTATTCAGCTTTGGTATCTGCCGTTTGAAAAGGGTGAGGAAAAACCATGCTTCAAAGAATGTGCAAAGCATCCGCATATTGACGAAAACGGTTATGTGCTTTATTACACAAGCCAGTGTCCGTTCAACGCAAAGTACGTTCCGATTGTTGAAAAGACAGCCGAAGAACAGGGCGTTCCCTTCAAAGCGATTCATATAACCGATAAAACGGCTGCGCAAAACGCACCGACGCCGATTACAAATTATGCCCTTTTCTATGACGGCAAATACCTTACAAACGAGCAGATGAACGACAAAAGATTTTTAAAACTGTTATCACGATAAATTGTGTTTTCAGAAACAGGAACGATAACGAAGTTAGTATTTACTTAAAATCTCTTTTATAAAACTATTTGCAGAGGTATATAATGAACTACAAAGTTATTGATAAAGAAACATATTACAGAAAAGGCGTTTACCGCCATTTCACCGAGGACTGCAAGTGTTCAACGTCTATGACGGCGCGCATTGACGTAACCGAGCTTGTGGAATATTCAAAAAAGACGAACACGAAGTTCTATCTGAACTTTCTGTATCTTCTCTCAAAGGTACTCAATTCGCGCGATGATTATAAAATGGATTATCTGTATAAAACGGACGAACTGATTTGCTACGATGTAATCAACCCGTGTCATTACGTTTTTCACGAGGACACAGAAACCTGCACTACGGTTCACTCCGAATACTGCGAGGATTATAAAACTTTCTATGAAAACGCACTGCGTGATTTGGAAAATGCAAAAAACACCCGCGAGTATGTATTTGACGGCGAAAAGTATCCCAACTGGTTTGACGCTTCCTATATTTCGTGGCTGTCCTACGATTCGCTGAACGTTGAACTGCCCGACGGCTATTTGTACTTCCCTCCGATTATTAACTGGGGCAAATACCGCAAGGAAAACGGCAGGCTGATGATGCCGCTTACAGTCCGTATGAATCACGCAATTGCCGACGGTTTTCTGGTTGCAAATGTATATCGTCTGCTGGAGCAGGAGATAGCAACTTTTTGTAAATAAATCTGTTAATCAGCCTGAGGGCTTGATTATATAGGCAGAGCAAAAAGGATTCATCTTACTCTGCCTAAACGAAAAGAGAAGCATAGGGGGCATTAGCCCCTTGCTTTTCTGACGTAATTCAGTATCATAGTTTATAAAGATAAAAAATGCGAATAATATAACAGAGGTAATAACAAATGAAAATTGCAGTAACATATGAAAACGGAATGGTTTTTCAGCATTTCGGAAAATCAGAAGCGTTTAAGTATTATGAAACGGACGAGTGGGGCGATATCGTTGCCGCCGAGGTTAAGTCAACCGACGGTCAGGGGCATGGCGCGCTCGCGGAAATTCTGAAGGAAAACGGCGTTGACGTGCTTATCTGCGGCGGTATCGGTCAGGGTGCGCAGGATGCGCTTGCCGAAAACGGTATTGAGGTTTATGCAGGTAACGCAGGCGCAGCCGACGGCGTTTTGCTTGCTTTCCTTGCAGGCAAAATTGAAAAGCAGGACGTTAAATGCGATCACCACGACCATGAGCACGGCGAAGGCCACGCCTGCGGCGAGCACGGATGCAAATAAAATGAGAATTGTTAATCTGATTGAAAACACAGAGGGGAACAGCGGCTGTGCCTTTGCGCACGGTCTTTCCTTCTATATTGAAACAGCGAAGCACAAAGTGTTAGTTGACCTCGGACCGAGCGAGGAAACGCTCCGTAATGCTGCTGTCCTCGGTATTGGTTTGGGAGCGGTAGACACAGTAATACTCAGCCACGGTCATTATGACCATTCGGGCGGGATTATACCGTTTTCAAAGCTGAATAACGGTGCCGTAATATATATGCAGAAGTCGGCAGTCGGCGATTACTATGCCGACGACGGCGAAGCGGCGGGAGACGCGCGTTTCAGATATATCGGTATTGATAAAGAAATACCCGCGCTCCCTCAGGTGAAATTTGTTCAGGGCGACGCGGTGATTGACGATGAGCTTGAACTCTTTACGATTAAAAGCAGAAGCCACGAGCTGCCCTTTACCAACAATCGCCTGCTGATAAAACAGAACGGCGGATATATCAGGGATGATTTTGTGCACGAGCAGTTTCTCGTTATCAAAGACGGCGAAAAGCGCGTGCTGATTTCGGGCTGCGCCCATAACGGAATACTCAGCATTATGGATGCGTACATAGCCAAATACGGCTCCGCTCCCGATGCGATAATCAGCGGATTTCACCTTATGGTAAAGCGCGAATACACGGACGGCGAGCTCGGCGAGGTAAGGCAAATTGCAAACGAGCTGCGCAAATACCCGTCAAGGTTTTACACCTGCCACTGCACAGGAATTGCAGCATATGAGGAAATGAAAAGCATTATGGGTGAGCAGCTGCAGTACATACATTCAGGCGATGAAATATATTAAACGACAAAGGCGACGGTTGATGAGCCGTTGCCTTTACTTTTGCGGTGTGGTATAATAGAACAAACAACGCCCCTTAGGAGAAGTTTGTTATGGAACTCAAAATATTAGATTATGATTTAACAGTCTGCAAGGTTGCTTCTGTTGAAGATATTGATTTGAAAAAAGACTTCTTTTTCGTCGGTAAAACAGATGAAGAGATATCGCTTGTATGTTTGACGGAGGATACTCCGTCAAACGCCGTTGAGCGCGAAGACGGATGGAATGCCTTTAGAATTCAGGGTGTGCTTGATTTTTCACTAATCGGTATTCTCTCAAAAATATCAACGATTCTTGCCGATAATCAGATAGGCATTTTTGCCGTTTCAACCTACAATACGGATTATATTCTTGTAAAAAACGAAAACTTCGATAAGGCAATAGCTGCGCTGAATAACAACGGATATAACATAGTATGATTAATTCGTATTTGTGAGGCGAAAAAATGGCTGATATAAAGCTTGTGCCGCTCGCTCCCGATGACAGGGAGCAATTCATAACCGATAATCAGGAGGCGTTCAATTACGGCGCACTTGAAGAATTCGGGCGCAGGGATGACCACTTTGAAGAGGACGGCGAAATCATATCGCGCGAAACAATTGAAAAGGCAATAGACGGCGGCGAGGCATACCGCATTATGCAGGCCGACAAAAAGGTCGGCGGTGTTGTGCTGAAAGCTGACGGCGATAAAGGCGATCTGGATTTGCTCTTCGTTTCGCCGAAAGCACACAGCAAGGGCATCGGCTATGCGGCTTGGTGTGCGGTTGAAAAGCTGCACCCCGAGGTTAAAGTATGGGAAACCTGTACGCCGTATTTTGAAACGCGTAATATTCATTTTTATGTTAACCGCTGCGGTTTTCACATTGTGGAATTCTATAACGAGCATCATCCCGACCCGAACGGACACAACGACCCAGAGGATGAATTCTTCAGATTTGAAAAGATAATAAAATAGAACACAAAACGGGCACGGATTTCTCCGTGCCCGTTGACTTTCTGACCTGTAAAAAAAGGAATCAGCAGGTCAGCACTTTTGAGCGTTTATGCGGGTTTCGAGGTTTTCACCTATGAAAATGGGAGCCTTGAACCCTATATTTTTGGCGCAGACCATAAAGGAGAATTTTGAAAAACCGCACGGTTAAGCCATTTCTTCTTTTCTCCCATAGATTTTCGAAGCGGATTATTGCCGCTGTTTTTGAAAATGCCAAAAAATAAGTGGTCAAATAAGTGGTCAATAAGTGGTCAAAGGCGTTTTTGACGAAAAAAGCCCCTCAAAAGGTAATTCTTTTGAGGGGAATTTTATTTGGCTGAAAATGTATTTTTTAGTGCCGATTTTGCCATACCAATCATTTTACCCGCAGTCATTGTCACCAGATGGCGAACGGTTACTTTTTTATTCTGACCGAATAAATTGTATTCAGGGAAGAATTTGCTTATGGAGTCGTCAAGGCTCACCTTTCCCTCGTCAATCGCAAAGCCCAGTGCCGTTGCGGTAATTGATTTTGAAACGGAATAGAGAATATGCGTCGTGTCGTTGTCGTATGGAGGGAAACAGCCCTCCGCAACAACCTGCTGATTCCTTAATAAGCATAAAGGAATTTATGCCGAGATTTTCTCTTATTGAGCGTTCAATAAACTCATAAACCGCTTTGGGATTAATGCCGTTTTCACAGCAGGTGCTTCGTTTGATTGATTGACTCATTTCATCACGACCGTTTTAAATAGATTTTAATTGATTATATCATATTTAAAGAAAGTATACAATAGAATAGTTTTTCGTTGATTAAAATACGTTCAAAACAGGAATTGTGTAAAATAAAAACGAAAAAATCACGTTGAACTTACTGCCCGACATATGATAGAATAAAACAACAAAGTTTTCGGAGGAATGAAAATGAAAAAAGAGCTTCCTCATTTTTATATCGGAAATTCCTACGGCGGAAATCAACAGTGGTTTAAGGGCTTTTCAATGAAAATCGGCGGTTGCGCTGCCGAAACCGCGTGCGATATCTGCATTTATCTTGATTTATATAAGAAAACAAAGCTCTATCCATTTAATATAAATGATTTAAATAAAAAGGATTATATCGGTTTTGCAGATATGATGAAGCCGTATCTTCACCCGCGTATGGGCGGAATAGATAAGCTTTCAATTTTCATTGAAGGCTTTGAAAAATATATCAAAAATGCAAACGGAAAACTCAGCCTTTCAGGAATTG
>JAFWKC010000012.1 GCA_017514345.1 Eubacterium sp. | reverse complement strand
ATATGATTTTACCTCCAAGTAAATAAGTTTAAAATAATTCTTATATATTTTACAGTATTTCGCACAATAAATCAATACCCATTTTGTAACTATCCTTGCCGAAGCCTGAAATCTGCTTAACGCAAACGTCGGTTATAACGCTGATTTTGCGAAAATCCTCGCGCGCGTGGATATCGCTCATATGCACCTCGACAAACGGAGTGTATTCCTTTACGCACTCGATAGCGTCGCGGATTGCATACGAATAATGGGTGTACGCGCCTGCGTTAATAACGACGCCGTCGTACTTGTTTATACTCTTATGAATAATATCAATTATGTCGCCCTCGTGGTTCGACTGATAGAAGAACATATCCGCGCCCTTGCTTTCGCCGTATTCACGAAGCTCGGCGTTTATATCGTCGAGCGTTTCGGCGCCGTAAACATCCTTTTTCCTTATGCCCGTCATATTGAGATTAGGACCGTTAAGCACTAAAATTTTCATATAATCACCATAAATATAATAATATAAAAGAGCGCTTTAGTCAAGTAAGGAGATTTTTTCGTTTAACCTTCGTTTAATCAAGTGCTGTTATAGTGTAGTCAATCTCGAGATAGGAATATAAACACACATTAATTCAGGAGTTGATAAGTATGAAAAAATCAATCAAAAACACAATTATGATAGGAATGGCTGCAGTGCTTATCGGCACAAGCGCAGTAACCTTTGGCTACGCGAGCGATAAAGGTCAGAATATGCCGATGATAAGCCAGAAACAGCAATTTGGACAGCAGGATAACTCGCAGGGACAAAACCCGCTAGAAGATTTCGGAAGCCAGAACAAAAACAGTCAGGGCGGCAGACCAGAAATGCCTGAACAAAACGGCAGACAGCAAAACTCAAAAGACAATCAGCAGCCGCCCGAAAACAATAATCAGCAAGACTCGCAAAACAATCAGCAGCCGCCGCAGAGCAATGGCTCACAGAACGACGCACAGCAAAATCAGCCGCCTGCACAGCAAAACGAAAACCAAAACAGCGCAGACGACAGCAAGGCGCAAAGCAGCGAGCCGAACAGCAGCGGCACGTCAATTAACAGCGAAACAGCTGCAATTCAGGTATCAAAAGGCGCTCCGCAGCAAATGAATCGCCCGCACGGCAAAGCGCTGTCGGTAATATGCTACTGCTTTATGGCGCTCCAGCTCGGAATAGTTGTTGCAATACTTCTTTATCTTGCATTTTCCGAATTTAACAAGCTCAGCTTTAATCAAACCCTTTCAAAATTCAAGAAGTAAGTTAAAAAACAATGGCTGTCTCAAAAGAGAGACAGCCATTGTTTGGCTTTAAGCTTTAAGCTTTGAGCTTTGAGCTTTGAGCCTTAGGGTGGACTCCGTCCACACCTGTATTTTAATAAAGAAGAGCTACAGAAGGCTTTTCGTAAAAGAAAAACAAAAAACAGGCATTAAGCCTGTTTTGTTATTTATACTTTCTTTTACGAGCAGCTTCGCTCTTCTTTTTACGAGCTACTGAAGGCTTTTCGTAATGCTCTCTTTTTCTGACTTCCTGAATGATACCGTCACGAGAAGTCTGGCGCTTAAATCTGCGAAGCGCGCTGTCAAGAGATTCATTTTCTTTTACTCTAACCTGACTCACTATATTCCCTCCCTCCGATTACGGGGGTTGATATACCCTTTTGAAATATCGGCTGTATTATAAACAAAATTCGGCGCGATGTCAAGCATTTTATCGAATTCTGTTAAATTTTGTGTGATAAGTATAAAATTTGATTAATTCACAATCATTTTAACAGTACAGTATGACGAAGCGCCTTTGTCACATACAGCATAAATGCACAAATTTAATGCTTCTGCGTAACGTACGCAGATTTTGCGCTGCTGTACGTTTTTTTGCCAACCTTCTTGTAAGCCACAAGCTTATAATAATAAGTAGTACCCGACTTAGCCGATGTGTCCGTCCACCAAGACGACTTATTGTTATTTACGGTTTTGACAAGATAATACTTTCCGTTTTTGGACGTTGCGCGGTAAATACGGTAACCGTTTGCGTGGCTCTTCGGCTTCCAGTTAAGGCTGATGCCCTTTTTTGAATTGTAAGCCTTCGGCATTTCAGGCTGAGGAACGCCCGCAGATTTTTTTGCAGTCTTTGTAAACTTGCTTGAACCGAGGCTGTTTACGGCTTTTGCACGGTAATAATACGTCTTGCCGATTTCAAGCTTCTTAAAGGTCTTGCTGTTCGTCTTTACAGTTCCTGCGTTTTTCCACTTGCCCTTCTTTGAGGTTTTGTACTGAACGAGATACCTCTTTGCGTTAGCGGATTTATTGAACGTAACCTTGAGCGACGTCGGGCTTGTCCGAGTAACCTTAATGCCCGTCGGCGTACCAACGTAGTTTACGCCCAGATAAGGTCCGCTGACCCAGCTTGTATACGTCTTTCCGTCGCTGACAACGTAGGCATAAACCTTATAGTAATAGCCTTTGTTATACTTTACGCCCTTATCATAATACCAGTTTGTATCCTTGTTCAAATCGCCGAGCTTTGTATACTTACCGTCCTTCGTTCTGCAGCGGTAAACGTAATAGCCCGTGATATCATATTGCTTGTTAAAGGTTACCTTCAGTCCCTTGTCAACAACCCATATCCTGACGTTTTTCAGTCTGGGAGGAATAACCTGGAACGTCACCTTTGCAAAATCGCCCGTTCCGAGCTTAGTTTTTTGCGCGCACGCAAAGGTATACTTAGCGCCAGTTTTCAGATTATCAAACACGAAATTTGTATCGTGAGTTTCGGTCTGATTGACAACGTAATTTCCTGCTTCATCAGTCAGGTAGTAGACAAAAACATCGCTCGTTCCGTTTTGCGTAATGTTAAAATCAACGCGCTTGACGTTCATATGCTCATACGCTACAGTTGGCTGGCTGAGCTTATACGTAACAGTTTTTATATCAGATTTGTTGGTATATGCCTTGCCCTGATAGTCAAGATACCTTTCGAGTATGTATTGGTACGTTTTGCCGTATTCGATATTCTTGTCGACAAACATTGTCTGCTTGATGTCCGTTATATCTTTGTAGTACTGGAAATTGCCGCTTGTTCCAACGCGTCTGTATACACTTACTCCGCTTATGTCACTGCGAGCGTCCCATTCAAGCTGAATAGCGTCGCTCAGTAGCGTATCCTTGATTTCCGTAATCTTCGGTACGGTAACGGTTATGGTTTTTTCGTCGCTCCAGTCATACCATTTCCCGCCTATACAAGCGCGCACGCGGAAGGTATAGCTGTCGCCAAGCGAAAGATTTTTCAGCTCATACGACAAGCCCGTGTAAGTATACGAAATAGTGTTAAAGCTGCTGGCTCCTGCTTTTTTGTATTCAAGCTGATACTGTGAAGCGTCGATAATCTGGTCCCACGACGCTGTAATCGACGATAAGCTTGTATTTGTCAGCGTCAGCACAGGCACAGCCGCGCCGACGAGATAATACAAATCAGTATAATTAGTCGCTCTGTTGATTGATATGCCAAGTCCGCTCGACTTCATCTTGTTGTAGAAAAGCGAGTTCATCGAATAGATTTTTCCGTCCTTCTTTTCATTTGAGGTCGGATTTTTGCGGAAGCTGTCCCAGTAAATATAATCGATATGACAAGTATTTCTGCCGTAATCGGTAGTCTGGTAATTGGCGTGATAAATACTCATCTTTTCGTTATCTATGCTGTTAATCATAAATGTATGGGTGCTTGAATTTGAAGAACCCGTCGTATATGCGCCGTAATGAACAATATCTCCAGGCGCCGCATTTTTAATAAAAAACGAAATAATGCCTTCTACAACGTCGCTCGTAGGAGTCTTGCTCGTCGTTTCGTAAGTGCTGACGGTATAATAATTACCCGTTGCGTGCTTTGCTCTGTAGTTGCCGTAAAGGCCTTCGCCGTCGTACTTAACGCCGAAAAGGCTTTCGCACACCTTAGAAACAAACAAATAGCAGTTACCCGTAACGATAGCCGTGCCGCCAGGAACAAAGCCCGCGTTACGCTGGATATTAGCCAGCGCGTCCTCAGCGTACAGCTTCGTTTCTGCATATGCTGCTGTCGGCGCTGCAAACGCAGACGAAAACAGCATTAATATAACAAGCAATAATGAAATGATTTTTTTCAATTATTACACCTTCTTCCGAAAATCGACAAAAATTATACCACAAATTTAACGAAAGGTCAAATCTGCGGTACTTATAATTTGAATATTATGGACTTTTGTAATAATATAGTCAACCGTTGATTTTCGTAAGCTTACTTCCCAAAACGAGGAATAAAACTAACAGCACGACTGTTACTATAGCAGAAGCACCCGTCGGGATAACGAAGCCCAGCGCGCCGCCGATAATTGGCGCAAGCGCAACGAGTGCAAGCACCCTTGCAAGCTTTGTTATGTACTCTTTTTCGTTATCCTGCGGAATTGTGTGGCGTATGCGAAACGGCAAATCCTTTTTGCTTTTTGTAATTGCAAGCATAGCCGCATAAAGCAATATCATTCCGCCGAAAATAAGCATTAGTATTGAAAATCCCTGTTCCATAATAACTCCTTGTTACTTCTTTTTCTTCGTCGCAGGCAGCTCGGGAAACATCGCTTCAAGTAATTCTTTCAAAAACTCTCTCTTATCCACGTCGTCAACAAGCAGCATTTCCTTTGCGCCCTCATATGGAAGCTCCGTTTTTGCGTCAGGCATCATTTCTGCAGCCGCTTTAACTGGCTTAACGAGGAAACGGTCGTCGTAAATTCCGCCGACAATCCTGCCGCGGTAATAGATGATATATTCACCCATCATCGCTCGGTACGTTATATCCTCCAAATCCGAAAGCTGGTCGAGTATGTAATCAAGATATTCTTTATTTGAAGCCATTACTTTTCTCCTATACAGTATAATTTTTGCCGTATTACATAGGCGTACCCACTTCGATTAAGTTTCCGTCTGGGTCATAAAAGCGTATCACCTTCTGTCCCCAGCTGTGGGTCATAAGTCTGTTCACATATCTGACTTCGGGATAATAGCTTTCAAGCTTTTCGACAAAGCTTTCGATGTCTGCTTCCTCAAAGTAAAGCTCGCTGGAATTATTCTCGGGAATAATTTCTCTGCCGAGGAATTCCGTCCAGTATTTTTCCTCCTGAAGAACAAGACCATCTGTGAGTATCATATTTCCGTCATTATCGAGGATAAGCTCAAGCCCGAACAAATCACAATAAAACTGTCTTGCCTTTTCTATATCCTTAACAACAATCAGCACGTTTTTCAATTTCATCAGTTTTCTCCCTGCTCCATTTTCATTAAATATCCGTACTCAGATACTCATAGAGCTTGTCAATAGTTTCAAAACCCAGCTTTTTGTACATTTCCTTTGGTGTATCATCCTCGTCTGCGTGCAAAAAAAGCGGCGTGTCCGGAAAGCTGCATCTAACGTGTGCAATCAGCGATGTGGCAATACGCTTTTTCCTGTAAGCCTCATCAACAATCAAACCGTCAATACATGTGAGGCTGTTTGAGCAAAAGCTGTAACACGCGCCAACAAGTATTCCGTCAAGATACGCGCCGTGATATGTCAGCTTTTCATATTGACGGCGGATATTTCTTCTCGTAAAATCCTCTCCGTAGAGCGAGCCAAAGTGTTTCACTTCAAGCTCCTCAAGCTCTTTGAGAGACGGTGTACAAAATTCAAGCTCAGGATTTGTCATCCAATTAATCTCGCTTGATTTTAGCAGCATTGTTACGGTTACGCTTTCTTCAAGACCGAAGCAGTCCGACAGAGGATAATCTCCCTCCAGCTTGATAAAACTGGCACCAAGCTCCTTCTGATACTGCATTGCATTTTCGAATTCTTCCTTCGTAGGCTGACCGCAATACTCAAAAAAGTTTTGGTCATATTTGTCCGGCAGAAGCTCATCTTCCCACTTAACGAGATGCTCCGAAAACGGTTTATGCTTTGAGAATAAGCTTATTAAGCATTCTTCATTTTTTCTGGTTTTGTCTTTCATCGGTATACCCCTGCTGCGTTTATCTTGTCAAAAGGCAGACGCACTCTATATGCTTTGTATACGGGAACATATCAACAGGCTGAATCAGCTTTGTTTTGTAGCCGTGAGTTGTCAGAAAGCGCAGGTCGCGCGCAAGCGTTTCGGGATTGCACGAAACGTAAACGACCTTTTTCGGCTTCATTTTGCACAGCGATTTCAGGAATTTTACTGACGCTCCAGCGCGCGGCGGGTCAAGCATAACAACGTCAAGCTTTTCTCCGTTTTGCGCAAGTAAGTGAATATAATCGCCTGCGTCGCCGCACTCAAAGAATACGTTTTCGGCGCCGTTTCTTTTTGCATTTTTTATCGCGTCGCGCACAGCCTGAGAATTAAGCTCAACGCCCACTACCTTCCCCGCTTTTTTTGAGGCGATAATGCCTATCGTACCAGTTCCGCAATATGCATCAAGCACCGTTTCCTTGCCCGTAAGCTCTGCGCTTTCAATCGCCGTATTGTACAGCACCTCAGTCTGTACGGGGTTAACCTGATAGAACGATTCAGGCGAAATACCGAACGTACAGCCGCACAGAGTGTCCTCAATATATCCCCTGCCGTAAAGCACCTCGCTTACGCCGCCGAGCGTTAAATTCATTCCGTCTGGATTGATATTATGCACTATGGTTGTAATTTCTGGCTGTTCGTCGAGAAGCGCTTTTACAAAGTTTTTCTTTGATGGAAAGCTGCCCTTTATGGTAACAAGAACGACCATAATTTCGCCGCTCTGAAAGCCAGTTCTGACAAGCGCGTGACGGATATATCCCGTACCTCTGCGTTCGTCAAAAGCTTTGATTTTAAAGGAATTCAGCAGCTTTGTAATCGTGTTTATTATGTCCTGCGCCGCTTCGTCATCAATCATACAGTCTGTTACTGGAACGACGCGGTGAGTCGTGCTTTGATATACTCCCGAGCAAATTTTTTTCGTACGAAAATCATAGTAAAACATTGACTGAACCTTGTTTCTGTAATGAAGCGGTTCAGCCATCGGAATTACCTTTTCAACTCTGCCGTATTTTGACAAAAGCGTATTGACCTGCTTTTGCTTGTAGCGCAGCTGCTCGTCATATTCAAGATTCTGAAGCTGACAGCCGCTGCATTTTTTGTAATACTTACATCTCATATTAGAACCACTTTTTCTTTTTGCCGATTAATGCAAGCACGGCAACAACCGTAAGCGAAAGCGCAATAACAAAAATGTAGCCGTATTTCCATTCAAATTCTGGCATAGCCTTAAAATTCATTCCGTACCAGCCGACGATAAGCGTCAGCGGGAAGAAAATGCTTGTAAGCACGGTAAAATACTTCATCGTGTTGTTGAGCTTCAAATCGAGCGAAGCCGAATAGGCGTCCTGCAGATGCGTAACAGAAGCAGACAGCGAGTCGGCGTCCTCCTTAAGACGCGTAATTTTCTGTCCGAGGTTTGCGATGTACCACAAATCCTCGCCCTCAAAAATATCGTTTTCGTTTTCCTCGATAGCATCTGTTATGTCAAGGAGCTGTTCGTAGTAATTGTGCATCGTGAGCAGCTCTTTTTTTATCTGCAGCAAATCGAGATTGAAGTTTTCGTCTGCGCTGCCCTTGATAACGTATTCCTCAAGCTGAGTGATGTCGTTGCCCAAATCCTCAATAAACTTAAAATCGTTTGAAATAAGCGCGTCAAAAAAGGCGTAAATCACCTTTTCAAGCGTTACGTTTGCATACGAATATCGGTTAACAGCCGCCTTGAATTTTTCCTCAGTTGATGAGTCGTAGTCCTCAACGTTGACAATAATGAGCATATTTTTCATAACGTAGAGCGCGACGCTGTCCTCGGTGCGCGACAGGTTATTCTGGCTGACTATGCGAAGCTCGGTAAAGGTATAGTCGTCGTACACCTCAACTCCCGAGCGGAAATGAGCGCTCGCCTCCTGGCACGCCGCAATAGTAGAACGCGCAAAGCCGTAACGTAGCCCGATTTCGCGAAGCTCGTCAGAATTAATATACGCAACGGTGATATAGCTTTCGTCAATTTCGTCAATCGAAATAGGCGTAAGCTGTTCTCTTATCTGATAAAACATAATAACATCTCCTGAAAAATAGTATATCACAGTACAAATCAAAAATAAAGTATATTACAAAAATCTGTATCGTATAATTAAACGGTGATGAAAATGCTTACTGCAATACTGTCAATGCTGAGTGCAAATATTCTTTATTTCATACTGCACATTCAGGGCGGCTCGTCCTTTCCGAAGCCGCTTTCGGCAAAGGAAGAAAAAATGTATCTTGAACAAATGGCAAACGGCGACAAAAACGCGCGAGGAATTCTGATTGAACACAACCTGCGACTTGTCAGCCACATAGTCAAAAAGTATTATTCAAAAACGAACGACACTGACGATTTAATCAGTATAGGCACAATAGGACTGATAAAGGCTATCGACTCCTTTGATTACACAAAAAACGTACGTCTTGCAACGTACGCGTCAAGGTGCATCGAAAACGAGGTGCTTATGCATTTTCGTTCCCAGAAAAAGCTGAGCGGCGACCTGCACCTGTCGGACGCTATCGAAACTGACAAGGACGGAAATCCGCTGACTATCGAGGACACGCTTGCAAGCCCCGTTGATATGGCGGAGGAGCTCGAAAAAAAGACGCGCTGGCAAGCCGTCGCAAAATACATAGAGAATATGGACGACGAGCGCGAGCGCGAAATAATCATTCTTCGTTACGGACTGCGAAACACGAAGCCGCTTACACAGCGCGAGGTTGCAGAAAGGCTAAACATCAGCCGTTCGTACGTGTCGCGTATAGAAAAAAAGGTGCTTCGCGATATCAAAAACAGCGTTACACAATAAAAAGGTTGCCTGATTAGGCAACCTTTTATAATTATTAAGTATTAAGCTTCTGCAGGAGCTTCTTCCCCGCCGTCCTCTTTCTTTTCTTTGAGAAGGACAAATTTTTCCATCGGGAAGAGAACTACCATCTGTACAAATCCTGCGGCAAGTCCTGCAATCGTTCTTGCAAGAGGCTGTATCCAGCTCCACGGAATCTTTGCGATGATACCTACAAGCCAGCCCTGGAACCATGTTGAGAACAGGATAAGAGCAATCATAAGTACAATGTAAATTGCGAAATTGTACCACGGTGCGTCAGACTTGAAGGTTGTCTTCTTGTTCTGATAGAAGCCATAGATGTTTGCAATAAGATTTGAAAGGAAGAAAGGAAGAAGGAAGCCCCAGGTTACTACGCCGCCTACAACAACGCCGTTTTCGATAACGCCGCCGAGGTTGCCCGTAGCAGTATCAACAACGTACTTACCAACCTGCTTAATACCCTCTGCCTTTGTCGGGTCAAACACTACGTTCGGGTCAAAAATGCCCTGAAGGAAGGTCGGAAGCGGTGTTACTACTTTATCAAAGATAAACGGAAGCACGTTAGCAAGAACGAGCTGGATAATTGTAACAAGTCCGCTGACAACCATAAACTTAATGAGCTGCCACAGGGTCTTTATGCCTGAGCCCTTTTCCTCTGCAGCGTTGTCAAGACCGCCGAGAGAAATCTTTTTCTTTTCATCTGCCATAATATTTACTCCTTATGTAAAATAATTTTAACATATCTATTATAACAACTTCGTTGCTATATTGCAATAACTTTTTTAGCTGAGCAAGGGCAGTATAAACGCCTTGCCTGCAACAAGAGCGATAATGCCCTTTACGATAAGCACGATAATACAAACGATAATTGCAAGCACGACAAGCACTGCAAGAATAAGAAGACAAAGAATTGCAGGTCCTTTCTTGCTCGGCTTTACGGGGTCAACGAATTCCTTTTCCTCGAACATTTCTGGCGGAGCAGGATAATCGTCGTCAAATATCGGATAAAGCGGAAGCGTTGCATCGGCGTCGCAGTAGCCCGAATTCCAGAGAAGTGGCTCAACGAGTGAACGAACGCTTGTCGCGCCCTTTAGGAACTTGCCGATAGAAAGATGTATCGTATTGAGGAAAGAATCGATTACGTTAAGGAAACCGCAGGTAAGCTTATACTCCCTCGTTTCTGGTCCGTAAGGCGAATCGCCGCAGTAGAGATTCTGCACAAGCTCAAGAATAAAGTCAACAACCTTGTTGTCCTTGATATCCTCGATGTCAGCCTTTGAAAGGCCGCATTCCTTCTTACAGAGCTTCCAGATTTTTTTGAACGTAAGCTTGTTGAGGAATTTTCCGAGCGGCTTAAGCACTGGCTTGAGCTTCTTTGCCTTTTCGGTGCTGATTGAGAACGACGGCGCCATTTCTGTAAAGCGGTCATAGTCGTTGGCAAGCGAGTCAACAACCTCGCCAATCATACCAAAGAAGAAGCCGCGCATATACTCGTCAAACGGCTTACCGTTCGTGTCAATTCCAGGCACCTCTTTAATCATAACCGTTTCTACGTCAACCTTGGCGTTTTTCGGGTCAAGAATAATGTTTCTCATTGTAGGAGGACAGCCTATCATCGCGCCGCAGGCAATATCATAAAATCTGTTGCCCTTTGGAGTTGTCACGTAGCCGATATCGTGAACGTGAGTGTGTCCAGAAAGCATAACCTGAAGTCCGTTATCAGCAAAGATTTCGCGTGTAATCTCGTGATGCTTCTGCATATCTCCCGAGCCGATAATCGAATAAAACGGCGACGGTGATACCATCGGATGATGCGTCATAGCGATAACAAACTGGTCGTTGTCGTGAGCGTCCTTTAGCTGCTCCATAATCCACTTCATACAATCCTCGCTGTAGCCCGAGCCGCCGTCGGGATCAGGGCGTTGATTGTAGTCGTCGTTAAGTGCAAAAAGACGGTATCCAGGCGCAAGCTGAACTACGTAGCACATCTGGTCCTCGTGAACAGCAATAGCCTCTGACGGACCGAAATCGTAGTACATTTTCCACAAATCGTGTCTGTCCTCAACAGCAGGGACCTCGATAACGTTATCGCCGTCGTAACCAGGAGCTACGCCGCCTCCGCGGTAGTCATGAGTCGCGGTGATAACGTATACTCTTTTGCCTCGCTTTTTGAGGTCGTAGAGCATTTCGATAAGCTCCTTGTGCGATTCGATTTCACCGTCGCGTGTGGTATCACCCGAAATAACGATAATATCAGTCGACGTGTCCTCGCACAGCATATCAAAGCCCTTCTTGATTACAAGGTCGCTGTCCTTGATAACCTTCTGGCTCTTTGACTCTGCGTTTTCGTACGCCTTGCCCTCTGTGCCGATTTTGCGCGAGTAATAATGAAGGTCAGTTATAAACTGAATTTTCAGCGGTTCATTATTACTGCCGTAGATTTTTCTTTCCATAAATTCTCTCCTTATGCAGTATTTGCATTTTGCTAAACATAATTGTCACTATTAATTATACCATTTTTTGCATTTTGTTCAAGTATTAATTATGTTTTATAATGTCATTATGCTGAATTTGCCTCAATTTGTCAATCAGATATTTATTCATAGTTAATAAATGTATAGTTATATATTTTTTATATTGACAAATTGTGACTTATAAAGTAATATATTATTTGTATCAAAATATTCTTGAAATAAAGGAAGTTACTTATGAATATCGATGCTAACGTTCAAAAAATACTTTTTGCACTGCTGAGGAGATGGAAGCTGCTTGTAGTATTTATGCTTATCGGCGTACTTCTCGGCTACGTTTACACCTCGCACTTTACAACTCAGACGTACTCGTCAAACGTGCTGTATCTGTGCCAGGCTGTTGACAACTCTGACGAAATCGGAGACCAGAATAACTCAAACGGCACCAGCAACACAAGAATCAGTAACACCAGCAAGATGAACTACGTTCAGAATATGATGCCTACTTATATTGCGTTGATGTCTACTAATGAGTTTTATCAGACGGTTGCCGACGACCTGAACAAGCAATACGGTTCGGGTTACAGCGCAGGAACAATCAGCGGCGCTATTACTATGGAGCCCGTTGAGGATACGGCGATGTTCAAGGTCACAATTACTACTAACGGAAGTGATTTGTCCTACAATATTGCTAACCAGCTCGAGAGCACCGTTCCCCGCTATATGAAATCAATGAACGACGGACTTGTTAAGGCAACCGTTGCAGACAAGGCGCTCAAAGCCGAAGCTGCAGAAAGCCTTGGCTATCCTAAGAAGTGCGCTTTCGGCGGTATTATCGGAATACTCCTTGCGGGCGCATACGTAGTTCTTCGTACCTTGTTTGATGTCAGAATCAGGTCAAGCGACGAGCTTACAGACAAGTACAATATTCCTGTACTCGGCTCTATCCCGAGCTTTGAGTCGAAGAGCTCTACTCTTCAGACTATGACATCTGCGAATAATAAGAAGGAAAAGGAGGATAAAGAATAATGGCTAAAAGATCAAGAAGCCGCCGTAACTCAAATCAGAATTCGGCGAGAGCTCTTATT
>JAFWKC010000011.1 GCA_017514345.1 Eubacterium sp. | reverse complement strand
CAAAGGAAACAACCAAGAAGGTTGAGAAGGCAGCTAAGTCAACAGCTAAGAAGGCTGAAAAGGCTACAAAGAAGACAGCTCAGAAGCTCGCTACAAAGGAAATCTACTTTGAGTTTGCTGACAAGCAGATTGAGGTTGCTGACATCAACGCACAGGTTGAGGCTGCATGGGTTGCAGCAGGTCACAAGGCATCATCAATCAAGTCAATCAGACTTTACGTAAAGGCTGAGGACAGCGCTGTTTACTATGTAATCAACGAAAAAGAGAGCGGCAAAATCGAGCTCTAATTATCACAGAACAAAAGACTGCTTCACATTGTGAGGCAGTCTTTTTTAGTATTCGGTATTCAGTTTTCAGTATTCAGTGTTCAGTTTTCAGTTTATGGGTGAGCTTCGCTCACGCTCATTTATTGTCTGAGTAAAGCGAGTAACCGAAAGCCTGTCGCTTGAAGCGCTACTTTTCCTCGATGTGCTCAAAGAGGTCGTTTTTCTTTTTGTCCTTGCCGACTCTTGTGTAGACAAGTCCATAGCGGTTGCTCGGGTACTTCGTAACCTTAGGTGCAGTCATATACCAGCTTTTGTGCTGTGAATAATACTTGTCATAGCCTATGCACGCAACCTGATACGGCGTTTTGTAGCCGAGCTTTTCGGACGGCTTTTTGTAGTTCATCACAATCTTATTCTTTCCGTACAGATGAAGATACAGCTTCTTTACCTTCCACGCGCCGTACTCGTCCGCAGAGCTTTTGTATTTGTTCTTATCCCCTGCCGCTTTGACAGCCTTTTTGATTGCGTAGGCAACCGTCTTGTGCGTCGGGTGTCCGTATTCGCCGTTCACGTCGTGCGATACGATAACGTCGGGCTGATAGTAGCGGATAAGCTCTACCAAATCGCCGACGACCTTATTCTCGCCGCCGAAGTCACGCAGCGTACCCTTTATGCCGTCGTGGTATCCTCCAGGAAAGTTCATAAATATCGGGCTTGTTTTAATGCCCATCGACCACTGCGATGCAAGCACTTCGCGGTGGCGCACCTTGTCGGCGCCCGAAACGAATACCGTATAAACGTTTTTGCCCTTAACCCCGCTGTAATACGGAATTGTGCCGCCGAAGAACAGCAGCTCGTCGTCGCGGTGAGCTGAAACAACCATAAGGTCGCATTTGCCCTGCTTTGGTGCAGTCCACTTTTCAACGGATACGCCCACTCTGCCCTTTTCGTACACGCGAAGCGAGGCGATACCGTTGTTGTCGGGCGCATTTTTCAGCTTGATAACGGCTTTTACTGCGCCCTCGCTCATTTCAAAATACCTGTGAAGATAACGGAAACAGTCCGAGTCGTATTCGTCAAGCACGCAGCCGTCCTCGTCGTAGGATTCAAGCGTATAATCGTTGTCGAGCTTGTGCCACTTAATCAGTATTCCGTCGACCTCTTTGCCCTTCGGAAAAGTAATCACCATCGTTCCGCTTTGCCAGAAGGTTTCGTTCGACGCGTCCGTGACGTTCGCGACCTTGCCCTTGTTGGCGGTTATCTTGCACTTGCCCGTTATATGAACTGGCTCCTTCGCGCATCCAAGGACGGTAAAATCGCGCATAACCTCCGCCTTGTTTTCGTCCTCGTCAAAAAAGGTTATCGTAAGCCGCTTTACGCCCGAGCTGAGCTTTGCAAAGTTGAGCGACGAAGCGTAATCGCCGAGCTTAACCGACCTTTTATCGGGGTATCTGACAACGTATATCTCGTTTTTGAAGCGGTCTAAATCCTCGACCTTAAATACGACCTTAGCAATAACGCTGTCGGATTTAACGGCGCCTCTGAGCGTATACTCTGCGCCCTTTTTCAGCACTGTAGGACGCGTTATATCTTTAGTTGTCGTGACCTTGAATTCCTTGTTTTCGCTGACGTAGCTTGCCGCATAAGCGACAGTAGCGCAAACGGACAGCGGACACACGGCGCTGAGGATTATTATTGCGGATAGTATGAGGGATAATGCTTTTTTCATTTTTCTTTTCCTTCCAGGATCTTATATATTTCGCTAAGCGCGCTAATCTGATAATCAATTCTCAGCGCATCGGGCTTTTCTGCCATACTCGGATTGTACCAGCAGGTCGGAATACCCGCATTGTTTCCGCCGAGCGTATCGCTTGTGAGCGAGTCGCCGACAATGATAATTTCGCTTTTATCGCACGGAATAATCTTGCTTAAAACGCAGTCAAAATATTCCCTGCTCGGCTTATCAAAGCCGACATCATCGGATATAAACACGCCGTCAAACAGCTTGTCAAGACCGCTGTCCCTGAGCCGTCTTTGCTGAACATCGAGCGCTCCGTTAGTAACGGCGTACTGCTTATACTTTCCGACGAGTGACGCAATAATTTCGGGCGCGTTTTCGACAAACGCCGTCGTGTCGCCGATGCCGTATTCATAGTCAGCGGAAAATTCAGTCGAATTAACGCCCTCAATACCAAGCACACGAAACAGCTCGTCAAAGCGCATCGTCATCACCTGCTGCTTTGTAATTTCGCCGCGTTCAAGCATTTTCCAATGCCTGACGTTAATATCGGAATACAACGAACAGATGTCGTCGGTACACTCGCCTAAATTATACCTTTTGAAATTTGCTTTTAACGAATTACGCTCGCACAAATCAAAATCAAGAAGCGTGCGGTCAACGTCCCATAATATAACCTTAAACATAAAATAATAATAACATATATATTTGGGAATAGCAATTAGTTTTAAGCGTAAAGCTTCAGCTACAGGCTACAAGCCTGAAGCACAAAAAAAGCTGTCCCGAGGGACAGCTTTTGTCATATGTATTATTCCATTATGCCTGGCTCGGAGCGTCTACAGGACAAGCGCCTGCACATGCGCCGCAATTAATGCAAGTATCAGCATCAATTTCATACTTTGCGTCGCCCTCTGAGATAGCGCCTACAGGACCTTCACCTGCACAAGCACCACACATAATGCAATCATCGCTAATTGCGTATGCCATAACAAATACCTCCTGTAAGATTTAGAATTCCAAAATTCCTAATAATAATATAACAAACACATCTGAAAAAAGCAAGATTTTTTTATAACTTTTTTCAAAGGCATTATTTTACAATTCTGACCTCGCTTCTGTTAACCGTTACAGGCGCGCCGTCGGGCATACTGTCAAGCCTTACCTTTAACATTCCCGTAAGCACGGCGCTGTCAACAACAACTCCCCTGCCCTCGCGGCAGTCAACCTTTGTGCCGACGCGCGGAGTGATTTTGTTGAGGTACTCATACGAATTCTGCTCGTACTTAAGGCAGCACATAAGCCTGCCGCAGCAGCCGCTGATTTTTCCAGGGGAAAGTGAAAGCCCCTGCTCCTTTGCCATCTTGATTGACACAGAGTGAAAATCGCTAAGAAACGTAGAGCAGCAAAACGGTCTGCCGCAAATGCCGAGTCCGCCGAGCATTTTTGCCTCGTCGCGAACGCCAATCTGGCGAAGCTCAATTCTTGTGTGGAACTCGCCTGCCAAATCCTTGACGAGCTCACGGAAGTCAACTCTGCCGTCGGCTGTGAAATAGAAGATAATCTTTGAGCAGTCAAAGGTGTATTCAACCTCGGTCAAATCCATTTCAAGACCATGCTCCTCAATCTTTCTTCTGCAAATCTTATACGCTTCGTCAGCCTTCTTCTGGTTTTCCTCAAGCTGAACTAAATCCTTTTTCGTAGCGACGCGCATAATCGGCTTGAGCGGCTGAACAACCTCGTTGTCGTCAACCTCCTTAACTCCCGTAGAAGCAACGCCGCATTCAATACCGCGCGCCGTTTCTACAACTACGCTGTCACCCTTTTTGATCTCGTTATTCTTTGGGTCAAAATAATACATTTTGCCTGTGTCCTTAAAGCGAACACCAACAACCTTAACCATATTTATATACCTTTCCGCGGGGTGTACCCGATAATTACCTGTTTTGCGCTCTGCGAAGCTCGTAGCACGCTTTTGTGATAAGAATAGCGTTATTGCCGTTTTTCAGCGCGTATTCGTTAATCCTGTCGCACGCTGAAATGAGCTGCAAAAGCTTCTTTTTGCCGAGGTTTGACGAAAGCTGCTTCGCCTGCTCGTTCTGACCTGACATAAGCCCTGCGCCCGTACTGAACACAAACGCGTCGCGAAGAATTGTTTTGAGCAGGGAAAAAGATGCAACAAGCGTTTCGCGGTCACGCTCAAACACCGAGCACGCCTTAAGCAGTTCGTACTCATTTGGAGCGAGGAGAGCCTCTGAAAGCGTACAGGCAAGCTCCGTAATCTTTGACAGCTTGCCGTCGCCGAGCGAATCAATAGCCTTGCCGATATTTCCGCCCCACGCCGTAACGGCGGACAGCGCGTCGGAATATTCAACGTCGCCGAGCTTGTCGCAAATATATTCGGCTCCCTGCGCCGCGTCAACGCCCTCAAGCGAAATTACAACGCTTCGCGAAAGCACCGTTTCGAGCAGAGCAGATTTGTTGTCAACCGTAAGGATAAACACAGCGTATGACGGCGGCTCCTCAAGTATTTTGAGAATTGCGTTCTGCGCGCTTTCGCTCATACACTGGCAGTTGCCGAGAATATACACCTTGTAATCGGCTTCGTTCGGGCGCACAAAAACGTCCTCCCTGACCTCGCGCACGACGTCAACGTGAAACGAGCGCGCGCCGCCGCTTGCAGAATACTCAAATACGTCGGGATGAATCCCTTTGAGCACCTTTGAGCATTGGGGACATTTTCTGCACGGCTTTTCGCCGCTGTCACGGCAAAAAAGCGAAAGCGTAATTTCGCGCGCAAGCGTGCGTTTGCCGAGTCCCTCGTCGCCCTCGATGACGATAGCGTGAGGGAGCCTGCCCGTTTCGATAAGCCCAGCAAGCTGATTTTTTACCTTTTCGTTGCCAATAAAATCAAAATTCATATTAGTTAGAACTTCTGAAAGTTTTCTATATCCATTGTAAACGCAACTGCGCCGTATTCTTCAACTTTAATTTCCTGATTAAGAAGCGAGCCCGTAAGCGTGCTTTTGACGCGCTCATCCTTAACAACGCGCTTTTTGACGCTGCCTTTGAGTATTTTGTAAAGGTTTTCAACGCGCTCATCCTCACAGCCAATAAGAATAGCCGTGTGGCCGTCGACGAGGAACTGTCCAGTTGTCGATATTTTTGTTGCAAAATATCCGTCCTTGGCTACAGCCGCCATTACCTTTTCGGTATCTGAGTTAGATACGATTGTCATTACTAATTTCATTAAATCACTCTCTGTTTTTAATATAACTCAATTATACTTTATTCTTGCTGAAAAGTCTATTGATACGGCAATAATTTTACAATTTGGAAATAAATATATTACTCATTGTATAATTCTATATTACAGAAGCAAGCGCAACTATGACGGGCATAGTAATAATTGAAAAAACGCTTGTTTGTCCGACAAGCTCCGACGGAAGCGCCGTGTCGTTGTCGTATTTTGCGCTGTACATCGCGGTATTCGTAGCAATCGGCGCAGAGGCGGAAATCGTAAGTGCAGTACGCATATTCCCCTCTATTCCGATAAGCTTGAACACCGTCATCATAATTACTGGGATTAATATAAGCCTAAGGAAAGACACAAAGTATATTTCCTTTTTTGCAAAGATATTTTTGAAATTGCAGTTTGCAAAAAACGTACCGAAAACAATCATAGCCATCGGTGAATTACAAGCCGCTACTCTGCTCATAGTATCCGCAAGAAAGTCAGGTAGCGTAACGCCTGCAAAGAACAGAGGCATACCGATGATTACGCTGATTGAGCCAGGGTTAAGGATGAGGTTTTTGACGTTGATTTTTGCCTTGCCGCCCGAAATCTGATTAATACCGTATGTAAAGGCGAAAACGTTAAACACGGCAACGTAGCACGAGGAATAAAATATTCCCTCCTTGCCCACAACGCTTTCGGCAAGCGGAAGCGCGAGGAACGCCGCGTTAGAAAAGGTTATTGCGTAGTGGTAAATACCGCTTTCCAGCTTCGGCCTTTTTCTGAAGGTCAGCGACGAAATGCCGACGCCGAGCAAGTGAGTAAGCACGGCGAGAAGAAACGCCAGTCCGAGCCCCTTAATATGCTCGGGCGTTCTTTCCATCGAAAGAAACGAGTTAATTATGGAAATCGGCAGTATTATATTAAAAAGCAAGTCGACAAGCCTTTTTCCGTCAGCCTGTACAAATATTTTCGTCTTGTCGGCAAAAAAGCCGAGTCCTGCAATAAGGTAAAGAATAACTACCTGTATTGCGACGGTTTCAAGGTTACTTAAAAAATCATTAAACATACTAAAACTTCATTTACTGACTGTTATCGGTAATGCTTTTTCTGAAGCTGAAGGCAAAAGCCGAAAACAGCAGCACAGAAACAGCAAAAAGATTTTCAAAATCAAATAGCTCTGCGCGTCCAGATACTACGAGAGTAAAGCGGGATATGAAATACAGCACGCCGCTGATAAACAGCGCGCCTGCAAAAAAGACAGTTCGTACCGACGAGCCTTCGCTTCTGACAGCCTCAAAGGCAAAGCACCAGAAAAAGCAGAGTGCAAATATCATAAACACGATTTTCAGCGCAGAGTCAAGGTCCCTTGCAAAGTTGATATACTCACTAAGCATACAGCCCGCCTTTAGCATAACCCAGCCGAGCGGAATAAACGCAACGGCAGAAACACGCCTGATATTATACTTTGTGTCGCCAAAGGATATTCCAGCCATCGCCATCGAAAACGCCGACAGAAACGCCGCAACCGCAGTAAGCGCAAGCAAAGGAGCTCTGAGGAAAATAATCCTGTCCATCGTCAGATAATCGTACAGCTGAAGAATTTCCGACACCATTTCGACAACGAAGCCGCCTGCACACAAAAAGGACATCACCTTCATCAGCGAGCCCTTTGAATTGTCAAACGACGGCGCGTATTCCGTCTTTTTCGTTACGGCAAGCGCAAGCGTGCCGAGCGATATCATCAAAAAGAAATACACCGCCAATACTGCGCCCGTGCCGATAACGGACAAATTGTACAAAATCAGCATTACCGCCGACACAAAAAGCGCAGCCAGCGATAATGCAGTAAAAACCGAAAAAGCCATCAGTTACCTCTTGTCAATAGGAACAAACTCGCGCGGCTTTGATACGCTCTTGTAAGCAGGACGCATAATCTTGCCCGACGAGGTGATTTCCTCAAGCCTGTGAGCAGACCAGCCTGCTATACGTGCAGTAGCAAAAAGCGGAGTGTACAAATCCTCGGGAATACCGAGCACCTTGTAAACAAGACCTGAATAGAGGTCTACGTTAGCGCACATAGTTTTGTCAACGCCCTTAACCTCGGCAAAGACCTCGGGCGTTAGCTTTTCGATATTTTCGAGAGTCACAAATTCCTTCTCAAAGCCGTGCTCATACGCAAGCTTGCGCGCGTTAGCCTTTAGAATTTTTGCTCTCGGGTCGCTCTTTGTATAAACGGCGTGACCCATACCGTAAATAAGACCTGATTTGTCGCCTGCTTCCCTGTTAAGAATTTTAACAAGCATATCCTTCATCTGCGCTTCGTCCGTCGGGTCGGCGCAGTTTTCGATAATATAATCCATCTGGCGCGCAACCTTGATATTAGCGCCGCCGTGACGCGGACCCTTAAGCGAGCCGAGACCTGCCGCAATTGCAGAATATGTATCAGTACCGCTTGAAGTAAGAACGCGCGTTGCGAAGGTAGAGTTGTTACCGCCGCCGTGGTCAGCGTGAAGCATAAGGCATATGTCAAGAAGATGAGCCTCCTCCTGCGTATACTGCTTGTCAGGTCTTATCTGACGAAGGATGTACTCGGCAATAGAGATGTCCTTGACAACTGGATGAAGATACATCGATTTGTTATAAAAAGCTCTGCGCTTAACCTGGTATGCAGTATTCATAATGCTCGGGAACTGAGCAATAAGCTGCAGCGACTGACGAAGCACGTTCGGTACCGAAATATCGTCGGGGTTTTCGTCAAACGAATAGAGTGCCATAACGCAGCGCGCCATCTTGTTCATAATATCTTTTGACGGGTGCTTAATAATAACATCCTCAACAAAGTTGTTCGGAAGCGTACGGCACTCGCCGAAAACCTCGCGAAGAGAGTACACCTGTTCCCTTGTCGGAAGCGAGCCGAAAAGAAGAAGCCACGCAACCTCCTCAAAGCCGTAACGGTTGTCGTCGATACAGTTCTGAATTATATCCTTGATGTCATAGCCTCTGTACGAAAGCTTACCCTCCTTAGGGATAACCTCACCGTCGAGGATATAATAACCCTCGACCGAGCATATGCGCGTAAGTCCTGCCATAACGCCCGTGCCGTCGGGATTACGGAGTCCGCGCTTAACATCAAACTTTTCAAATTTTGCTGGATTGATGGAGTTATTCTTATTAAGCTCGTCGCATAAACTTGAAATAGCCTCCATAGAAATAGGAGAAATATATCCTGACATAGACATACTGTCCTTTCAATTAATAATTTAGTATCTTATTATACACAAAAAATAATGCAAAGTCAAGGTGAGCAGGTTGAAACGAGCAATAATAGTTTTTGTCATAATATTTTTAGCGACGTCGCTGATACCGCTGATACAGTATTTTAAAAGCAAAGAGAGCAAGAATACAAACGAAATGGTGACGCTTTTTGCAAGCGTAGAGGAAGCTACTGGCGATAGTAATACAGCCCTGCTCCTGCCAGATATTCGCTGACGGTGACAGCCTTTTTGTTCTTTTTCAGCTGCTTATAAATGCTGTCAGCAGGCACGCGAGTGCTTTTGTGCGCCGATTTTATCACGTCGCCCGCGCTGCCGTGCGTCTTGAAAATCAGCACGTCGGGGCGGCTTCGCTTATCACTGACAAGCGACCTTTTGAACGCGTCCTGATGCTTTTCTTCAAACTCGTCGCTGACTGCGATGATTTTATTCTGTCCGAAAAAGAGCGAGTCCGCAAGCTTTTTTTCGGCGTTTTTCAATGCCTCGGCTATCGTGTCGCCCTCGCCCGTGATAACGGAAGTAATGTTCGTGCTAAGCCCGTCGTTTTTTCCGTTGCCCTTATTCAAATCGAGGTACTGAAGGGTTACGACAACGCCTGAGTCGGTACCGTCAATTCCCACGCCCTGAACGACAGTCATATTCTTCAGCCGTTCGCTGCCGCTACAAGCTGAAAACGTTGATATAACAGCGATTGTAAGGATTAAAGAAATTATCCTTTTCATTTTTTCACCTGCTTTTTTATTCGTCTTGCAAACAAGCTGACAACGAGCGATATTTCGCAGAAAAGAAGAAGCAGAATTATCGTAACGTACATCACGTCAAGCTTGTTGAAATCGCCCGCTTCTGCAAGCTGAAAAAGCGCAAAAACGGGACTGCTGTATATTCCCGCCGTTTTGCCGAGAACGGCTCTGCAAAGAACTATTATCATCGCGTCTGCCGCATACGCGGCGCCCGTACCGAAAAGGAGCGCCGAGCCCTGATTTTTCGACGTATCGGGCGCAATCAGCAAAAACAAAAGCGGTACGTCTACGCATTTTATTACTGACCAGATATTAATTCTTTCGCTTTGAGGACAGATGAAAAGCTCCCACCTTGTTAACGGCAAATCAGTTACGGCAAGCGCAAGTAAAAACAGACCGCTTGTAATAACTGCGAGCACGGAAAAGCGTGACACAGCCTCGATGCCGAGAACACCAGAATACAGCGTTAAAGCGCCAAGGAGCAGAGCGATAATCCATACTGGAACGTTGGACGAGCCAACACCCGTTGTAAAGCCGAAATACTGCATTATATCGAGCGATACGACAGCACCAAGAATTGTGCAAGCAGCATAAAACAAAGCGTTATTCTTAATTACTGCGCCCTTTTTGTATAAGCAATATACAAAAAATGACAGAACGGCTGTCGTAATAATCTGGACGAAATATTGCGTGTACGAAACCGACCTTGACAGCATAAGAGTTGAAAAACGGAATACTATGATAAGGCACGCGAGCTGTGCGCCTGAAATCTGATTAACTCTTGCTTTTTTCATCGACAGTCCCTTTCAGCTTTTTAATAATCACGCGTCGTTTTGCAAGACTTCTCCACCCCTGACGGACAAGCGTATCGCCGAGCGACGAACGAGTAAGCGGCAATACAGGCGCAGTATACGGCACGCCGAAGGATGACAGCGAACAGACGTTAACAAACAGCGCAGATGCCGACAGCACAAGTCCGTAAATACCGCTGATACCTGCAACGACGATAAATACGAGCCGCAAAACAGCAACGCTTTCGTAAAGCGGATAGACGACGTACGACGCTATCGCAGTAAGCGCAACGACGACGAGCATCGGCTCGCCGATAATGCCTGCCGTAACCATCGCTTCGCCTATGACAATCGCGCCAATTATTGACACGGCGTGACCTATCGTGTTCGGCAGTCGCAGTCCTGCCTCGCGCATTATTTCGTAAAGAATGTGAATGATTATTGCTTCAAGTAGAAGAGGAAACGGCGTTGTTTCCTCACTTGAAGCGACGAGATACAGCAGCGGCGTAGGTATCATTTCCTGATGAAACGAGCCTATCGCGACGTAAAGCGCAGGCAAAAAGGTGGAAATACCGAACGCAAAGTATTTCAGCAGCCTTATAAATGACGCATAAAACGGCGGGTTGTTGTAATCGTCGAGCGAGGAAAAATTATCGCTGAAAAGGTACGGTGTGTAGATTGCAAACGGCGTACCCTCCGTCATAACGCCGACTCTGCCCTCGAGCAGCTTTGACACGAAAACGTCGGGTCGTTCCGTGTTGCCGACGGTAGTAAAAAACGAGCGCACGCCCTGAGAGCAAAACGCCGCTATCTCGCCGAAATCGCTTATAGTTTCAAACGGCGCAGTCGTCAGCCGAAGCTCAATTTCCTTTACGTCGTCGTCTGACGCTCTGTCCTCGACGTAAGCAATTACAACGGGCGTTTTCGCTTCGCTCCCGAGCATAAGCTGTTTCATTTTGAGCTTTGGCGTTTTCAGGCGTTTTCGCACGAGCGCCTTGTTGTCGTTTAGCACCTCGACAAAGCATTCCTTTGCGCCCTTAACCATCGCTTCGTTAGTCGGCTCGTCGGTGCTTCGCCTGTTCCAGCCCTGCACGCCGAAAACGAGCGCCGTCCTGCACCCTTCAATATAAAGCGCGATAAAGCCGCTCATAATAAAGGTTTCAAGCTCCTCAAAGGTCTGAGCTTCGTTCATTTCTGCCGCAAAAGCAGTCGAGCTTTTTATATGCTCAAGCTGTTCCTCGGGCGTATCAAACACAGCCGTATCGCTTAATATCGGCTCGGTTACGGCGTTACTGAGCGCAACCGTGTCAACAAGTCCGTCAAAGGCGCAGAAAATCGCCCTTCTTTCTCCGACAAGCACCTCGCGCAAAAGGAAATCAGAGCAGTCAGCAAAGTCGCTTTTAAGGCTGCACAGAGTCAGTTCGTAGCTTTCAAAAATTCTCATCTCATCACCGATATTATTATGTATAGCGGCGCATTTTTTATGCAAAATATACTTGGTGATACAATGACTGTTACGCTTATTCGTTCGGTAATAATTTATCTTTTCGTAATCGCTGCCGTCAGGATTATGGGCAAGCGACAGGTCGGCGAGCTGAAGCCGCAGGAGCTTGTAATAACGATACTGATTTCAGCCGTTGCGACGATGCCGCTTGAGGAGCACGCTATTCCCCTGTCGTCGTCGGTAATACCGATACTAATTTTTATCAGCCTTGAAATAATCGAGTCGGCAATATCGATGAAATCTCTTGCCTTTCGCAATCTCATTCAGGGCAGACCCGTATTCGTAATCAAGGACGGAATACTTCAGCAGCGTGCGCTCAAAAGGCTTCGATTTACGGTTGACGACCTTCTTGACGCGCTGAGGCAGAAGGACGTTTTTGACATTTCTGAGGTGAAAAATGCGATAGTTGAAACGAACGGCACGCTTACGGTGCAGAAAAAAGACGAGAAAAACAGCGTTCCTCGCCCGATAATTATGGACGGAAAGCCGATTTGCGAATACTTTGCTAATGACTCTGTAACGCTGAATAAAATCGAGGTCATCGCCGCCGTGCTTGGCGCAAAAAGCGAGGATATTATGCTACTCACGCTTGATGGCAACGGAAAAACTTATATGATAAAAAAGGACGGTAAAAATTGAAACGCATTTGGTTTGCAGTAATTTTTCTTGCGCTTGCGGCTGTACTGTGCGTCAGCGAGCAGATGTATATTAACGGATTTTATGACGATATGAACGACGCTATTCATTCCGCAGAGGCCGCGCTTGACAGCGGCGATTACAACGAATACCTGACGTACGAAAAAAATATAGAAACGATTTGGAAAAAGCGAAACAACGTGCTTTACGCCATCGGCGAGCACAAGGAGCTTGACGATATAGCAGTCCAGATACGCTCCGTGCCGTACGACAGGGGCGACGAAAAAAAGAGCTTCACGCCCTTTCGGCGAAGCTCTTTGCGTATTACGAAAACGAAAAAATCAGTTTTTCAAACATATTATAAAATGATTATTTTTCACTTGCATTTTACATTTATATATTGTATAATAGCAACGCAAACGGAGAGTTGTCCGAGCTGGCCGAAGGAGCACGATTGGAAATCGTGTAGTGGGTCAAAGCCTACTCGAGGGTTCGAATCCCTTGCTCTCCGCCAAAAACACACAGACCACTTTTGGGGTCTGCGTTTTTTTCTATGTACAAGGGATTCGAACAACGGCGATATGCTTGTGCAAGGCAAAGCCGAAGCAGAAGCATCAGAAAACGGTACAGTGTACCGTTTTCCGCCGTGGACACCTTAGGGTCTTGCTCTCCGCCAAAAAAGCACCGTAAAAACGGTGCTTTTATTCTTTTGCGATTCTTTCGTTTATCTCGTTTTCTATTTGCGTTAGCTTTCTGCCAGTTGTGATGCCGAGCTCAACCGTCAGTACGGTATCGTCGTTCAGATAAAACACAAGCGAGGAATAACGGTTGACAAAGTTTTTTGTAAAGCTCGCCTTTGTATCGCGCTGTACTGCGACGCGGTCAATTTCTTCGTACTTTACCTTGTTGTCGCTGTCGAGCGCAGTAAATTCAATGTAGTTTTCAGTAAACTTAACGCCGTGACGAAGCACCTCGCGCGTTGTCAGCACGGCGAACACTACTGCCGCAACCTGAACGAACAGGAATATTGCCGCAAAGACGCTGTCGTCAGCCATTACCTTTATTATTGCGATATACAAATAATATATAACTGCCGCGTCAAAAATGAGAATTACGGGCAGCGCAACAGGCGAAATTACTCTGATAAACTTATCCTTCACTTGATTTAATCTCCTTAAATTTAGTCAGCACGGGACAGTCGCTAAGCGCAAATTCCTTGCCCTTAAGATATTCAAGCGCACCTGCGTCGGCGTCAAAGCTGAACTTAACACGGTATGAGCACAGCTCCTGACGAAATCTGCCGTGCGTTTTGCCGTATTTTCCGTCGCCGAGGAGCGGATGCCCTGTTGACGCAAGCTGAGCGCGTATCTGGTGCGTTCTGCCCGTCAGAAGCTCAATTTCGACAAGCGAATAGCCGTCAGAAAAGTCAAGCACACGGTACTTCGTTTCTATTTTTTTCGCGCCATCACTAAAGGTGTCAAGCACGCGCACCATATTTTTCTTTTCGTCCTTGATAAGATACGCAGAAAGCGTGTCGCTCTTCTTATCAAACTCGCCGCACGCGATTGTAAGGTAATACTTTTCTATCTCGCGAGCCTTGATTTTTGCGGATAAAATGCGCAGCGCCTCGGCGTTTTTCGCGCCGATAACAATACCGCTTGTGTTTCGGTCAATACGGTTTGCAAGCGCAGGAGCAAACGAGTTTTCGCCGTCGGGCGAATATTCGCCCTTTTCATACAGATAGCGCTTGAGCGACGACAGAAGCGTGTTGACGTACTCCCTGCCGTCAGGATGACAAAGCATACCCTGCGGCTTGTTTAGCAGGATTACGTTGTCGTCCTCGTACACCACGTCAAGCGACTTGGGCGCGTTGATAAAATCGTAATGCACCTTCCTCTTTATAAGCAAATCGTCGTTGAGGTAAAGCTCGATAACGTCGCCCTCGCACAGTATCTGTTCGGGCGTACAGCGCTTGCGGTTAACCTTGATATTCTTTTTTCGTATCTGCTTGAACATCATCGACTTAGGCAGCGTTTCAAACGCCTTTTGAAGAAATTTGTCAAGGCGCTGTCCCGAGTCGTTTTTTGTTACCGTAAGTTGTTTCATTTAACAATCAGCCTTCTGCTGTCAGCGCTGCACAGCTCAAATTTTGGATTAAACGGCATACTGCCGCAGTTTTTATACTCAACCGTAACCGTATCTTTATCGCAGGTAACGGTGAATTTTATCATAACGCACTTGCCGTCAAGATAATCGAAGCTTTCGCCGTCGTCGTCAAAGAACTCAGCTTCAAACGTGCCGCTTTCTGCAGGGTAAACGGTAAAGCCGTCGAGCGTAGGCATAACGCTTCCGCCGCGTACAAAATACGGCACGGTGTCGGTGGGCTTAATCTCTACCCTTACTGTTTGTCCGCCGTCATATCTTTTGTCGCCGAGGTACCACACCTCGCCGCGCGGAAGGTACACGTCAGTCGCTGTTTCGCCCTCGTCAAAAACGAACGGCACAAGAATATCACGACCGACAAGCATTGTGCTTGTATCGCACTGCAGCTCCTCATCGTCGTAGTAAAGCAGCGGCGGCGCGTTCATAGGGATATTATCCCTTGTGCAAAAATACGCCGAGGAATAAAGGTACGGCAAAAGCGCGCGCCGTTCCTCAAACAGCGCCTGCACGCTCTCTACTATATCGCCGTAGCTCCACGGCATCGTAGCAGATCCGTCCTTATTCCACGAATGAATAGTAAATCTCGGCTCAAAAACGCCGTGCTGAAGCCATCTCAAAAGAAGCTCGCGCGACGGCATATCGCCAGTAAAGCCGCCGAGGTCGTGACCGTAAAGCATAAGCGAGCTTAGGGACATTGTAAGACCGATATTGTGGCAATACTTCAAATCCTCAAACGCCGTTCTGTTGTCGCCCGACCAGGTCTGAGCAAGTCGGCGCACAGCTGACGAGCCGCTTCGCGTTGAAAGAAACGGACGCTTTGTCGGGTACTTTTCGCGCTGCGCTTCATATGACGCGAGCACCATAAGATAAGTAAGCGTCGGGCGCATGTCGCACGCCCTGTCGCCACTGAAACAAACGGCGTCGCAGTCCTTAATATCAAATTCATTGTTATCGTTCCACGTCGCGTCAATGCCGAGGTCGAGGAGCTTTTCCTTAACCTGAGCTTTCCAGAAATCAAAAGCGGCAGGATTAGTGAAATCAAGATAGCTTCCAAGTCCGTCCCAGAACTGTGTAAGAAACGGCGTGCCGTCAGGATTTTTGATAAACAAGCCCTGCTCTGCAAGTCCGTCATACATCGGGTGGTCGGTGAGAAACGCAGGCTTGATATTCGGTATTATATGTATACCCTCGCGCGCGAACTCCTCAACAAAGCCCGCTGGACTCGGGAATTTATCTGTGTTCCAGTTAAAAACATAGCGGTTATTGCCTATCGAGGTATAGCCCGACGAAAGATAAAAGCCGCTACAGGAGAGTCCCGTTTCGTGAATTTTATCAAGAAAGCCCTTGAACTGCTCGCTTGAATTTTCTGCATCCGTATACGCCATAGTGCTCGCGCAGTAGTCAAAGCTCCACTTTGGCGGAAGCGGCTGAGCGCCGCAAAGCGCAGAAAACTGCTGTAATATTTCGAGCCTTGAGCCGAAGAAAACGTAGTACACAAGGCAGTTATCCTCCGTTTTGAAATACTTATACGGCTCATAATAGTTGTCAATTTCCTTGCCGAAATCAAGATATGACGTGCAGGAGGTGTCGTAAAATACGCCGTACGTGCCGACCTCGTTTTCGCAGATATAAAACGGTATATGCTTATAAAGCGGGTCTGTTTCGGACGCGTCGTAGCCCATACAGTCCGTGGTTTCAATTCTGAACGCCCTGCCTGCTTTGTCAAGGCTGCCGCCCTTGTCGCCTACGCCATAAATATGCTCGTTTTCACTCCTCGAAACGAAGTGAAAAGCACCCTTGCCGAACTCATTTTCAAGGTTGTACGCAAGCGGCGCTCTGTCACCAAAAAGGACCTTTTCGTCCTTTTCATATGACAGCAGAAGGTTTTCAGTATTCACTCTGAGCTTTACTCCGCAGGGCAGGCAAAAAGCGTCGCCGTCACAGCGGGGCGTACAAAGCGAAAAGCCTTCTGTCGAAAGCCTTTCCCTGCCCTTATGCGACAGCGTGTTATTCGGATTTACATTGAACGTATTTATCAGCTTTTCACCCTTGCCGAAAACGGCAACTCGAACTGCGCTGTCAGATACAAAATCAATCCTCGCGCAGATATTGCCGCATTCGTACACGCAGTACGACGGCGCTTTTTCAGCAAGGGCAAAGGTATGTTTAAATTTCATTAAAACGCTCCGTTATCGGCAAATGTATTTCTTAAAAACTCCTTCGTTTTCAGCGGCTCAGGATGAGTGTGCTCACAGAAACACATCGGCATTTTTGCGCCCGCCTCCCACTTAGGTATCAAATCACAGTTCGGGTCCTTAGTTTTTACGAACGCCGTAATGCTTTCTATCATCTGCTTTGAAATTTCGTAGTCAACCCTGCCGAACGGACGCCAGTTTTTGCCGAGCGTATCGAAGATATAAAGCAAGTCGCCTGCGTGCCAAGCGCCCTTCGTGTCGCCTGGAAGGTTCCTGTTAAAGCTGTAAACGAAGCACTTGTTTTTGTTGTTTTCAGCACGCTTTGCGTACTGCTTTGTAAATATTTCAAGCGCGATAGGCGCCATATCGGTAAGCGTAATACCAAGAAGGAGCGGAACGTCGGGTATAGTTTTCATATTGAAGTTTTCTGCCGTAATCAGCTCGCCGTCGTTAACAGGAAGCGTGTAGCGTATAGCAATCTTGAAGTCCTTTTGTGCAACGAGCCACGCGTAGTAAAGCGTTTTTTCGTCGCTTTGCTTCAGCTCTTCAAGCGTTTCTGCTCCCATTTTATCCATAACGTCTTCCCAGAATAATCTCGTTTTTTCTGGCTCAAACGGCTTGCTGACCGAGCGCTGAATAGCCGCGCCCGAAAGAAGAATTGCGCTGTTATACATCCCCTTCATAAGAGGGCTTGAAATAAGCAGGTCAACGCTCATAGCGCCCGCGCTCTGTCCCATAACGGTGATGTCCTTGCTGTTACCGCCAAAGTCACCGATGTTTTCATTAACCCATTTTACTGCGGTGAGCTGGTCGTAAAGACCGTAATTGCCGCATCTGCCCTTGCTGTCTGCAAGGTCGGGATGAGAGCAAAAGCCGTAGGGACCGAGCCTGTAATTGATAGCAACAAAAACTATTCCCCTTTCGGCATAAACTCTGCCGTCGATATGTCCCTCGTCTGCGCTGCCGCCCGTAAAGCTTCCGCCGTGGATATAACTAAGCACAGGACAGTCCTTTGCGTTTTTCGGCACGTCGATATTAAGGAACTGACAGTCCTCGCTGTATGTAAAGGTTTGTCCCTCGCGGAATTCCCTGTGATAAAACGGATTGCACTCCGCGTCGTCCTCAAACGCTCTGCGCTGATAGCAGCAGGCACCGTACTGTGTAGCGTCGAGCGTATCGCCCCACGCGCCGCAGATTTCGGGATATTCCCATCTTCCTGCAGTTGCGTATCTTATGCCGCGGAATTCGTCGTACGTTTCCATATCAAGACCGATAATTTCACCGAGCTTTGTCTTGCGTTTTACATTTTTCATAAATGTCACCTCTTTTTATCTGAGTCTATTATAATATATTAACAAGATAAATTCAATGTATATTATTAACTTGAAATAATAAAATTTGTGTAGTATAATAGTATGAATGCGAAAAAATGAGGAAAATATTTGTATGGACAGATTTCAACTTGTAAGTGAATATAAGCCGACGGGCGACCAGCCGCAGGCTATCGACGCGCTCGCCGAGGGCGTTCTTCGCGGCGACAAGGAGCAGACGCTTATGGGCGTAACGGGCTCGGGCAAAACCTTTACGATGGCAAATATTATCGAAAAGGTTAACCGTCCTACGTTAGTGCTCGCGCACAACAAAACGCTTGCCGCTCAGCTTTGCAGCGAGTTCAGGGAATTTTTTCCTAACAACGCCGTTGAATACTTTGTGTCGTATTATGACTACTATCAGCCAGAGGCTTACGTTCCGACGACCGATACTTATATAGAAAAGGACAGCGCAGTTAACGACGAAATTGACAAACTCCGTCACTCTGCGACTGCCGCCCTGTCCGAAAGGCGCGACGTTATTATAGTTGCGTCCGTTTCGTGCATTTACTCAATCGGCGACCCAGTCGATTACAGAAATATGATTATCTCGCTTCGTACGGGTATGCAAAAGGAGCGCGACGAGATTATTGCAAAGCTCGTTGAAATCCAGTACGAAAGAAACGATATAAACTTTGTCAGAAACAAGTTCAGAGTACGCGGCGACACGCTTGAAATCTTCCCTGCTATGAGCAGCGACAAGGCGATACGCGTTGAATTTTTCGGCGACGAAATTGACAGGATAAGCGAGATTAATCCCCTTACGGGCAAGGTTGAGGGCGTGCTCAGCTCTGCCGTAATCTATCCTGCTTCGCTCTACGTAGTAAGTCATGAAAAGCTGAAAATCGCTATGGACGAAATATATCAGGAAATGGTTGAGCGCGTGGCTTACTTTGAGGAAAAGGGCAAGCTGCTCGAGGCTCAGCGCATACGCGAACGCACGATGAACGACCTTGAAATGCTGCAGGAAACGGGATTTTGCAAGGGTATAGAAAACTATTCGCGCGTTATGAGCGGAAGAAAGCCAGGAGCGCCGCCTTATACGCTTCTTGACTACTTCCCCGACGACTTTCTTTTGTTCGTGGACGAAAGCCACGTTATGCTCCCGCAGGTTCACGGAATGTACGGCGGCGACCGTTCGCGCAAAAAGAGTCTTATTGATTTCGGCTTCAGACTTCCGTCGGCGTACGACAACAGACCGCTTACCTTTGATGAGTTTTACGGCAAGATTAATCAGGTTATTTTCACTTCAGCAACGCCCGCTGATTTTGAAAAGGAAAAAAGCACACAGATAGTTGAGCAGGTTATCAGACCTACTGGACTGCTCGACCCGAACATCACGGTTAAGCCTACTGACGACCAGATGGACGACCTCGTCAGCGAAATCAACGTCAGAACTGAGCGCGGCGAACGAGTGCTTGTTACAACGCTGACTAAGAAGATGGCTGAGGATTTGACGGCTTATCTTGAGGGCTTTGAAATAAAGGTGCGTTATATGCACCACGACATTGACACCATAGAGCGAATGGAGATTATCCGCGATTTAAGGCTTGGTAATTTTGACGTGCTCGTCGGAATTAACCTGCTTCGCGAGGGACTTGATATTCCCGAGGTTTCGCTCGTCGCAATACTCGACGCGGACAAGGAGGGCTTCTTAAGAAGCGAAACGTCGCTCGTTCAGACTATAGGCAGAGCGGCGCGTAACGAAAACGGCGAGGTTATTATGTACGCCGACAGCGTAACGCCGTCAATGGAGCGCGCAATAAGCGAAACTCTGCGCCGACGCGGTATACAGGAAAAATACAACGAGGAGCACGGTATCAAGCCGCGCACCATCAAAAAGGATGTTCGCGATATTATCGAGATTACGAGCAAGGAGAACCTTGATTCGCACTCTAAGCGTATGACGGCTAAGGAGCGCAAGGTTATGATTGAAAAGCTCACGCGCGAAATGAAAGAGGCGGCGCGTATGCTCGAATTTGAGCACGCGGCGTTCCTGAGAGATAAAATCAAGGAGCTTTCGGAAGAAAACTGATATGACAAAAATATTAAATGACAGAGCTTTCTGGAAGAAAGCGTTAGCGCTCGCTATGCCGATTGCAGTACAGAATATGCTGACAAGCTCGTTTACGCTTGCAGATACTCTGCTTGTAAGCAGCTTAGGCGACGTGTCGCTCGCGGCTGTCGGTATGTGCGGCCAGTGGGGCTGGCTGATGAATATGATTGTGTTCGGCATTTGCTCGGCTACGGGAGTATTCGTGTCGCAGTACTGGGGCGTAAAAGACAAAAAGAATATTCATATAACGATGGGTATTGCGCTTGTGCTTGCGATAATTGTATCGGGCGTGTTTTTCGCGCTCAGCTACTTTACTCCGCAGGGCGTAATTCACCTTTTCAACAAGGACTCAGCCGTTATTGACGAGGGCTCTAAATACCTCGTAATAATCGCATTTTCTTATCCTGCAGTTGCGATAACAAATATACTTTCCGTCGTGCTTCGCTCAACAGAAAAGGTACGGCTGCCGATGTACATTTCGGCTATTACTACGGTGCTTAACATATTCCTTGATTACTGTATGATTTTCGGCAAGGTAGGATTTCCGAAAATGGGGATAGGCGGCGCGGCGCTTGCAACGCTCATTTCGGCGTGGGTAGGCACGTTTGCACTTATAACCCTGTCGCTGATTGAAAAGAATATACTTATAACCTCGTTTAAAAACGTATTCTCCATAAAGCTTCATCACCTGAAAACGTTTGCGAAAAAGGCTGTACCCGTTATTTTCAACGAATCACTCTGGGGCTTAGGCTCTTTTATCTACACACTTATATTTTCAAATATGGGATACGAATACTACGCGTCCGTTACAATACTCAAAAGCTTTGAAAACATTGAATACGTGTTCTTCATCGGTCTTTGTAACGCGTGCGCGGTGATGATAGGCAACTCAATCGGCAAGGGCGAAATACAGCGAGGCATTGACGATTCAAAAAGGTTTATTATTATCGCACCCGCTCTTTCGGTTGTAATCGGATTAATTGCGGTAATATTCAGAGTGCCGCTTGTAAACATATTTGATATGGGCAATAACATAAGCGAGCTGACGGTAAAAACGGCAATTCAGCTAATTATTATCTACTCGATTGAGCTGCCCGTAAGAACGCTTGAGTACACTATGATTGTCGGCGTTCTCAGGGCAGGCGGCGACACGCTCACCGCAGCTAAATACGATTTAGGCGCGCTGTGGCTGTTTTCGCTTCCAGCAACGCTTATCGCGGCGTACGTGTTAAAGCTGCCGTTTATCGTATGCTACATTATAATGTTTGTCTGCGAGGACTATCTTAAGCTATTCTTCTGCCTTCGCAGATACAGGACAACAAAATGGATTAAACCTGTCACGCCAGAGGGCAAGGCAGGAATTGATAAATATTTAAAAGATACGGTGATTAACAATGAATAAGAACATAGTTGTTAAAGGTGCAAAGGAGCACAACCTGAAAAATATTGATATAGAAATCCCGCGCGACAAATTAGTCGTGTTCACGGGACTTTCTGGCTCGGGAAAAAGCTCGCTCGCATTTGATACGATTTACGCAGAGGGACAAAGGCGTTACGTTGAGTCGCTTTCGTCATATGCAAGGATGTTCCTCGGCCAGATGGAAAAGCCAGACGTTGATTACATCGAGGGCTTATCCCCCGCTATTTCAATCGACCAGAAAACGACGAGCAAAAACCCGCGTTCAACCGTTGGTACCGTTACGGAGATTTACGATTATCTTCGACTTCTATGGGCGCGTATCGGAACGCCACACTGTACAGTATGCGGACGCGAGATAACGCAGCAGACCGTCGACCAGATTGTCGACCAGATTATGCAGCTTGACGAGGGCGCAAAATTTCAGGTTATGTCGCCGATTGCACGCGGCAAGAAGGGCGAATTCGTCAAGGAGCTTGCCGATATTGCAAAGCAGGGCTTCGTTCGCGTAAGAATTGACGGCAATATGTACGACCTCTCGGAGGACATAAAGCTTGAAAAGAATATCAAGCACAATATTGAGGTTGTCGTTGACCGTCTTGTAATGAAAGAGGACATAAAGTCGCGTCTTTCGGACAGCATCGAAACTGCAACGAGACTGTCGGACGGCGTCGTTCTGATTGACGTTATAGGTGAGGGCGAGGAGCTTTACAGTCTTAATTACGCCTGCCCTGAGCACGGCGTTTCAATCGAGGAAATGAGCCCGAGAATGTTTTCATTTAACAACCCGTTCGGCGCCTGCACAAAATGCGACGGACTCGGTACTTTCAAGGAAATTGACGAGGACTTAATCATCCCCGACAAGAAGCTTTCCATAAATCAGGGCGCTATCAAGGCGAGCGGCTGGAACGTCGCAGAGGGCAGCTCTATTGCAAGAATGTATATGGAAGCGCTGTCGCAGGAATACGATTTTTCGCTTGATATGCCCGTTGAAATGCTCAGCGACAAGGCGCTCGACGTTATCCTGAACGGAACGAGGGGCAAAAAAATCAAGATGAAGCGCGTGACCTCTTACGGCTCAGGCACATATCAGAACGACTTTGAGGGCGTTGTTAACAACCTGAAAAGACGTTACCACGAAACCTCATCAGACTGGGCGAGAACTGACATTGAGTCCGTTATGCGCGAATGCGAGTGCAAATCGTGCAGGGGCGCAAGACTAAAGCCGCAGTCGCTTGCAGTTACAGTCGGCGGCAAAAACATCTATGAGTTTTGCAAAATGTCAATAAACGAGGAGCTTGATTTTATCGACAGCCTTGTGCTTACGGAAAAGGAACAGATGATAGGCAAGCTCATTATACGCGAAATCAAGGAGCGTCTTACCTTCCTTAATTCAGTCGGACTTGACTATCTTTCGCTTTCGCGCGACTCGGGAACGCTTTCGGGCGGCGAGGCGCAGAGAATAAGGCTTGCAACCCAGATAGGCTCGTCGCTTATGGGCGTGCTGTACATCCTTGACGAGCCGTCAATCGGACTTCATCAGCGCGACAACGAAAAGCTGCTCGGCACGCTTCGTCATCTGCGCGACCTCGGCAACACGCTTATTGTCGTTGAGCACGACGAGGACACAATGCGCGCCGCCGATTTCCTTGTTGACATCGGACCAGGCGCGGGCATACACGGCGGTGAGCTTATTGCCGCAGGAACGCCCGGGGAGGTTATGGCGTGCGAAAAATCAATAACGGGTCAGTACCTCAGCGGAAAGCGCAGTATACCTATTCCAGATAAAAGACGCGCAGGAAACGGCAAAAAGCTTACCGTTTTCGGTGCTGCAGAAAACAACCTGAAAAATCTTGACGTCGAAATCCCGCTCGGCAAATTTGTTGCCGTTACGGGCGTTTCAGGCTCGGGCAAAAGCTCGCTCGTTAACGAAATCGTGTACAAGCACCTTGCAAACAAGCTCAACAGAGCGAAGAAGCACACGGGCAAGTTTTCTTCAATGAAGGGGCTTGACGCGCTCGACAAGGTTATTGATATCGACCAGTCACCTATCGGCAGAACGCCGCGCTCAAATCCAGCGACGTATACGGGCGTTTTTAACGACATACGCGACTTGTACGCTTCTACGAGTGACGCAAAAAAGAAAGGCTTTAAGGCTAACCGCTTTTCCTTCAACGTCAAGGGCGGACGGTGCGAAGCGTGCCAGGGCGACGGTATTGTAAAGATTGAAATGCACTTCCTCGCCGACGTTTACGTTCCCTGCGAGGTGTGCGGCGGAAAGCGATATAACCGCGAAACGCTCGACATCAAATTCAAGGGCAAAAGCATATACGACGTGCTCGAAATGACGGTTGACGAAGCACTTGAATTCTTTGAAGCTCAGCCGAAAATTGCAAGGAAGCTCCAGACGCTTGCCGAGGTCGGCCTT
>JAFWKC010000147.1 GCA_017514345.1 Eubacterium sp. | reverse complement strand
TGGAAATAAAAATCCTCGGCGCAATTCCTATGTGGCTTGCACGCCTGCTCAGCGAAAACGAGCTTTACAGCCACGGCTTTTCAAAATACGGCTCACGCTTCAAGAAGGAAGCCGAGGCACGCGAGCTGATTTATCATCTCGAGGACGAATACGGAAATGAAGTCGATTTCGACTATTTTAAAGATTAAAAACGGGGGAAAGATTTATGGAAGATTTTCTTTACAACATCACAAGCGGTGATTATGCCAGAGAGCTTACCTGGCAAAACACACTCTTAGTGCTCGGTACGGCACTTGCAATTGGCTTTGTTATCAGCCTTGTTTACCTTCTCACTCACAAGAAAGAGGGTTATTCACAGGCGTTCTGCGTTGCGCTTATTCTGCTTGCGCCGATTGTCGGTATGGTAATTTACGTTATCGGCAACAATATTGCAACTGCATTTTCGCTCGCAGGTGCATTCGCGCTCGTAAGATTCCGTTCGGCGCCTGGCGACCCGAAGGATATCGCTTTCGTATTCCTCAGCGTAACGATGGGCTTAACCTGCGGTCTTGGCTATTGGATTTGGGCTGCGCTCGCTTGCGTCGTTATCTGCTGTGCAATTATCATTCTTCATTTCACAAACTATGCAGGCAAGAAGGGCAACTTCTACGACCTCAAAATCACAGTTCCAGAAACGCTTAACTACGTTGGCGCTTTTGACGAAACGCTTGATAAATACACAAGCTACTACAAAATGAAGCGCGTAAAGAGCGTTGATTTTGGCGCTTTGTTTGAAATAACATATACAATAAACCTCAAGGACGATACGCAGATGCGCGCCTTCCTTGATGAAGTAAGAACGCTCAACGGAAACCTCAAGATAGTTCTTGCTGAGTCGGAATCAGCAGTCAAGAGCTTCCATTTTCAATAAGAATTAACTATGACAAAAGATGTTATCATAAAAATCAGCGCACTTGTTATTGCGGCGGTAATGCTTCTTACCGCCTGTTCAGGTGCGAAAACAGCCGATACTGCCGCAACTACTGCCGTAAATGCTGAGCAGGCTGCCGACGTAGCCGTAACTCAGGCAAGCGCAGAAAAAGCAAGCTCGATTTACGAAATCACAGACGGCGAAAATACGCTTCGTCTTTCTCCGATTTTCGGACTTGACGGCAAAAATATTGTAGCGGCGTATATAATTTCCGTTAAGGACAAGACGGGCAAGGACCTTACTGCTCAATCCTTCCCGATGCTTATGAGCGTCGTTGCTGCAACTGGTAACGAAGCTGCAATTCAGCTTACAAAGAATAACGGCAGTTTAGTCAGAATTGAATCGTACTCCGACGATAAGGGCGAAATCATCGCTATTCAGGACGTCAACGACGTTAACAAAAATAACAAGCGCGACGATTTCCTTAAGCTCGAAAAGGTTAACGGCAAAAACGGCGCTAAGCATTACAAGCTGACGTCTGAGATAGTTCAGATTGTCAAGGACGGCGACAATACTGCTCACGCTGTCGTTAACGGAAAAAAGATTAAGCTGACTAAGGTTAACAGCAAAAATAAAGCAGTTCAGGAAAAGGCTAATGCCGATACGGCAAAGGCTGTTCAGGAGCAAAGCACTCAGGCGGCGGACAATAATAGCACGACAGCGCCTTCCAAAACGCCGAATTCTGAAAATACTACTAACAACAGCTCAGGCACTACAAAGCCTTCAACAAAGCCTTCAACGACCTCGAAAACTGATAATTACTCAAAGATTGTGCTTAAGAAAAACGGCGCCGCAGAAGCGAATATCGACGGTGTTTCGACCTCGACAAACGAGGTTGTTATCGCAAAGGGCGGCGACTACGTTGTAACGTCCGATACGACAACGTGGCACGGCGTTATCAAAATTAAGCTCAGTAATAAGGAAAAAGCCGACGTTCGTTTTGAAAACGTCGACATCAGCTACAACAAGGGTAGCATTATTCAGATTATTGATACCTCCGACAACTCAACGCGTGACTTCCTTGAAGCCGAGGTGTCAAGCGAATCGGCGACTGACGACACGCTTAACGACGCAATGGAGGACCTCGCAGACAGAGAGTCCGCGCCCGACGTTTCGCTTACGTTCCCGACAGGAACAAAGAGCACATTTGAGTGTTCGTCTAACGTTTATACAGGCGTTATTTATAACGAGTCAAAGCTCGAAATCAAGGGTAACGGTAAGGTTGATTTTACCGCTACTGCAAATGCGAACAACGTTATCTGCTCGTCAAAAAGCGTAACCTTCAAGAATGTTACCGCACATCTTAAATCCGCCGCTTTCGGCGTTACTAACAGCATCGGCGGCAGCAGGGGAATATTCTCTTACAGCAGGGTTAATGTGGAATCGGGCAGCGTAAGAATTGACTCAAACGGCGACTCTGTCAGATGTGACAGATTTCTTCAGTCAGGCGGAACGCTTACGGCGACTTCCTCTGCCGCAGACGGAATTGACACCGAGGACTCAATCGATATCAAGGGCGGCGAAGCAACTGTAATCGCGCTTCAGAAATCAAGCTTCAAGGTGCGCCGTCTTAACAATCAGGAACGCTACGACAACGGCGAGCGTATTCCGATTAAGGACTGCGTAAGAAGCGGCAAGAACGACCAGTTCAGGATTGACGGCGGAACGGTTAAGGGCGAAAGCAAGAAGGTTACCGACCCGATGGGCTCGTCAACTCAAAAGGTATTTGTATGCCGTACGGTAAAGAATAACAAGGGCGACAAAACCGAGCTTAAAAATCCAGTCAGCTGGAAGGTAGGAAGCGTAGCTTCTTCCTCTAATCCGTGCGTTAAATTCCTTTATTCATCAAATTCGGTAAGCAACAAGAATTATGATATAAAGATTAATAATTCAAGTGCTGACTCGTCCTGGACGTGGAGCAGCAACTACGGCGCTTGTTTTGTAAAATCTTCA
>JAFWKC010000146.1 GCA_017514345.1 Eubacterium sp. | reverse complement strand
TCCTTTTTCATTCCTGGAATTGCGATATAGATGTAGCCGCCACTTTTGACGAAAGGAAGCAGCTTTTCGTCAAGATAATCAGGATTTCGTCCAAAATAATTATATGAATCCGTTGACACAACGGCGTCAAAGAACTCCTTTTCAAAAGGCAGCGCTTCTGCATCAGCCTTGACTGGGATAATCTCGCTGTCATCAAGCCCCATAGCTTCAAAGAATTTTCGGTTATCGTCAGGCTCGCTCCACAAATCAGATGCGTAAACATTAAAGCCGTATTCCCTTGCAAGAAAAACGCTTGTGAGTCCCTGACCGCTTCCAAGGTCGCAAACCGTTGCACCGTCAGGAATACTATTATCTATTAAGAGCTCTTCTTCGAGCTTTATGGGATTAGGTCCCATAATCTTTGACATAAGCTCTGGCGTATTATATTTTTCACTCAGTGGATAATTCATATTGCTCCTTTCAATGACCTTTATGCTTTTCCTTTTTCTTTTGTTGCTTCAGAGCAAAACGACGAACCTTTTCTGCTTCGCGCTGTTCTTTGTTCATCTGTTTTCTCTCTATCTTGTTTTCTTCGTACTGCAGTTTAAGAGCCTGCTGTGACTTAGTACCGATTCCAGTATTTTTCATCTGCTTTCGGATTTCACGCTGACGGCGTTTCGGATTATCGGCAGTCTTTCTGACCCTTGATTTAATCGGCTTGCTGAATTTTAGATGATTATAATATCTGATTATAAATTCGTATATTTCTGCGTCCGTCGGTTCAGCACCGAAAGTTATCCTGCAGACAGAGAGCTTTCCGTTAGCATATTCCTCAATTACGCCAATCCAGAACGGCTCCTCAAAGAAAACGGTAAATACAGTTTCCATAGCATATTATTTTGTGCCCGAGTTTACGATTTCTGCGTACTGCTCCTCTGGTATCATAGGTGATTCAATTTCACTAAGCAGCTCGCTGTCAATTGTTTTCGTTTCAGCGTACTGTCTGCCTGCTTTTTTAACAAGATCCAGACGCGGAACTGTAACGACAGCCGCTTCGGGCGCGTTGAACATCGGGCTTTCTGGTACGGTAATAACGGTGTGGTTGTTCGGGAACATCAGCTTAAACTGAGCAACTGCAGGCTCAAAATTCTGTCTGCTGTTCGGAAAGCCGCAACCACAAATCATAACGTAGCCAAGATGCGAAAAGTCAGCCTGTCCGACGTGCTCATACCTGTCGCCAACCTTTTGCATAGCCATATTTGAAAGCGGAAGCGTCCTGTCCATCAGCGCTTTCAAGGGCGCTGGCATACCGTAGCAGTAAAGCGGATAGCTGAATATCAAAAGGTCACTTTCTAATATTTCTTCAAGAATTGCGCGCATATCGTCGCTGTGAACGCAGTTTCCGCCGTTTCTCATACACGAAAAACAGCCAGTACAGTATTCAATATGCCTGTCAATAACGTCAATAATATGCACTTTGTTTTCACAGTTTTCGTTCATACCCTCAATAAAAGCGCGCGTTATGTGCATAGTGTCGCTTTTATCTTTTTTCGGGCTTCCGTTAAATACAATTATTTTCATACTTTTTCCTTTATCTTAATTCCAATCTCATTTGAATTAGCTCCTGATAGCCGCTTACGGGCGACTTAAAGCCGCGCGGGTTACGTCCGTATTCAGTAAATCCGACGCTTTTATATAACGATACGGCGTTAGCGTTATCAGCAACTACGTCAAGCTCAAGCTGCTCATATCCCGCCTTCTTTGCAAGCTCAATACACGCTTCGAGCAAAGCCCGTCCGATACCGATCCCCCCGTATTCCCTAAGAACGCTTACGCCGAAGTCAGCGCGGTGTCGCGTTTTTATCCTGTTATGTACGGCGTCTACTCCGCCAATTCCTGCTGGAACGCCGTCAACCGTTGCAATAAGCTCAACCTCGTTTTCGCTATCATATTTTTTCTTCATATAATCTGATTGCTCTTGAACAGTAAAATTGCATTCGTCGGGTAAAGTGAGCAAAAAGTCAGTTTCCTCGTGAGTTTTGTTAAACAAATCAAGAGTTACTTCTCCGTCCTCTTCATTACCGCTGTAAATGACACACTCTCTGCCGTCCTTGAGCGTTATTTTGCTGTAGTATTGCATAAATCAATCCATTCCTCTTTAGTAATACAATTAATATGCTCAGTTCGTTTTTCCTTCATAAGCGGAACGTCTACGTTCTCTTTTGTGTAGCTGTACTTAAAGCCGACCTTTTCCTGAACGCGCTTTGACTTTTCGTTTCCGTCATAGTAGCCGCACCATACCTTATTCATCCCTAAATCCTCAAAGGCGCGGCGAAGAAGTTCACGAGAGGCTTCTGGTATCAAGCCCTGTCCCCAGAACGGTTTACCTATCCAGAAGCCGAGCTCACATTCGTCATTCCTTTCAGTAAGCCGCTTATCAAGTAACAGCTCAATACAGCCGATAGCCTTGCAGTCGCTTTTCAGGCACACGGCATAACATTCCTTACCGTCAAATACGTTTTTAATAATATTTAGGCTTTCTTCGACTTTATTGTGCGTCGGCCAGCCTGCTGCGGGTCCAATGTCAGGGTCCTTAGCGTATTTAAACAAATCCTCGGCGTCGCTCTCCTTCCAGGGACGGAGTATTAATCTTTCTGTTTCAAGTATCATATTATCACCTATAATTCAAACAAAGTTATATATATCGTATGCTTTATAGTAAATTCTGGCGGATATGACTGAAGCATTTTTATATGCTCGTCGCTCCAGTTGTAAAACTGTTCTTTACTCATAGACGCAAGAGTACCTCGGCACGCGCACATACGGCCGTGCCAGGTGTCGCGCGTAAAAGGGATATCAAAGTCGACGCTTTCCGTCACTCTTCCTTCAAACAAATCGTCGTAGATATCATCATATATGTTTTCTCCCGCATCCCACGACGGATTATGCTCTTTTACAAGCGACACGCTTTTTGCTGCAATTTCATCGTCAAGCGACCAGTCCATATAAATTTTTATCAGCCGTCCGCGCGGTTTAAGCAGTCTTTTTATTTCTGACCTCATAGCGTCCCTGTCAAAATATGAAAAGCACTGCGCGGCTGTAATACAGTCAAAAGCACCGTCGTCAAAGCCTGTAGCTTCTGCAGGAGAAATGATATAGCTTATGTTATATCCCTTTTCTTTTGCAGTTCTTCGTGCAAGCTCAATCTGACCGTCGGAAATATCCGCGCCGTATATCTCTGCATTTGGATTATAAAGATTAAGCGGAAGAATTCCCGTGCCCGTTCCGAGGTCAAGCCACGAGGTACCGTCAGCCGCAACGCCTAATTCCCTAAGCCTTTTATATAGCTCTGGCGGGTATATGTCACGGTATTTTGCATACTCCTCAGAGGTAAAGCCCCAGTCAAATGCCTTTCCGCCGTCGATGTTTTTATCCTTAATCATAATTATTCCTTCTTATTTATTTGCAAGCTTCATAACTCTGCTGTAGCTAAGTATAGTCAAAACACTTGCAATCAGTATCATTACGCCAGTAATCAGCGTATGTTCAAAATGCATACCGAGATATACAACAAGAACGCAAAGTCCCGACGTTACAAACATATTCGGCAGCATATAAATCACAACTGCAGCACCCTGCTTGATAACCTCTACATCGTTTTCCCATTCGAGCTTGATATGCTTAACTCCGCATACACAGCCCCACGACGTAGAAAACGCACAAAGTAACAGCCCGAGTATGACGTACAATATAGAATTTAACAGCGATACTTTTGCAGATATGCAAATACAGACTGTTGAAAACAGCATAATCGGCACCGTTAGGTAAATATTATAGAGCATCTTGCCCTTATACAGAGTTTTCGTTTCAATCGGAAGACTCTGAACAATCCAGTAGCTTTTGCCTTCGAGCGAAGGCGTACACGCCGTTGTTGCAAACATTCCAATGAAGAAATATATGATAAGCGGAATTGCTGGCTGTAGCATTTCTGCCGTAAGCGGCGCGTCCTTAGTAATGAATGAAATGATTTTGTCAAAGCCTAAAACGAGTGCAAAAACGCTGAAAATCACAGAAAGTACTAAGCCTAATATACCGTTAACCATATACGTTGTTGAGCCAAGCATTCTTTTGAATTCCTTAAATGCGATTGCATGAACGACGCTCCTCATTTTCTGAGCCGTCATTTTGTATCGCTTTGAAGCGGCGTGTGATTTAAGCGCAGAGTTAATGTTTCTGTACGAATTACCGACAACAAGGAATATAGCAGCAAAAAGAGCTACACCTACACCGATTAACAGCAAAATATCAAGAGCTGACAGCTCAGTTACTGCGCCATTAAACCAGCCGATTGGAAGATAAAACCTTGCGGCACTATCAGAAACACCAGAAATCTGAGTCAGCGTATCCTCAACCTTATCCTCCTTGAACATATCTTCAATGAAAAACCTTAGCGAAAAGCAAAACAGAACGAAAATAAACGTAAGTACCGTCTGCACGGCGTTAGTTTTTCTGAAGCCTGCGCTTATTCTTGCAATAATAAATCCAAAAAATGATGCAACGAGCATCGGAATTATCGGAACAAAGAACGTCAGCACAAGCCATACGGGATAAGTAATCATGCTCGGGTACGCGTATATACCGTATCCAATCATCATAGCGATTGATATGCTGATATGCCACGGAAGGCTCTTTATGTACATATACAAAAACTTACATCCAGCTACCGTTTTTGCCTCAAACGGAAGCGACATAAGCATATCGTATTCCTTGAAGTTAAACAAATAACCGTTAGTCTTAAATATCGCAAAGAAAAAGCTGAGCGTGCTTATCACAAGAGCGCACATTAACGGCGCGTCGCCGATAATACCGTACTGTCCGTAACCTATACATATAGAAATGCTGTACGCCATAATCATACCGTACAGAACAATAGCGCCGATAACGCCTACAATAATCTTTTTGCGCTTCTTCTGGTCGTCAGTATGCTTAAAAGTATTGATACTGCTTGTCGACAAAAGCAGCGTTTTCAGAAGAAGGATATTATTGTTCTACATTAT
>JAFWKC010000145.1 GCA_017514345.1 Eubacterium sp. | reverse complement strand
TGCACTATAAATGTGTAATTATGCATATGGTGAATATTCGCTCACTGTTAAATATGCACAAAAATCAAATGTAAACAAATTATAAACTAATTGTAATAATTGTTGACTTTATGAGCCTCGGGAATATAATGTGGGTGAAACGGGATAAGAAATCTCGTTATATCACATAAAGGAGGCGGGTTAGATGTTCAGACTCATTTACAAATGTGCTGAAATCCTTGCCAGTGGTGACAAGGCTTATGTTCAGAAATAATTCAGAAAAGCACAATTATTAGCACTGTTTTGATGTTTAAAGACGTTCAAAACAGTGTTATTTTTTTGCCTTATTGTGTTGATTAAATAATTTATTAATGCTATAATATATAAAATATTAATTTTGGAGCGAAAAATATGGATTACAAGGAAAAATGCAGGCTATGGATGACCTTTGACGAGGACGTAAAGGCTGAGCTTAGCTCAATTGACGACGAAAAGGAGCTTGAGGACAGATTTTACAAGGACCTTGCTTTCGGTACTGGCGGACTTCGCGGAATTATGGGCGCAGGCTCAAACAGGATGAACCGTTATACTGTCGGCAGAGCAACGCTTGGTTTAGCGAATTTCATCAAGGATAATAACAGCGGCGAGCTTTCGGTTGCGCTTGCGTGCGACAGCAGGCTTAATTCAAGTGACTTCCTCTGGGACGCGGCGCGAGTTTTTGCTTCACAGGGAATTAAGGTTTACGCATATCACACGATTGTTCCCGTTCCCGTGCTCTCGTTTACTACGCGTTACCTCAGCTGTAACGCAGGAGTAATGATAACTGCTTCGCATAATCCAAAGGAATATAACGGCTACAAGGCTTATGACAGTACTGGCTGTCAGCTATGTACTGAGGACGCCGCCGAAGCGCTCAGGCATATTAACGCCATTGACGATTACAGGGCGGTTTATGACGGCGTGAAATCGGCTGATGAATATATCAGCGACGGTTTAATCGTTCCGATTTACGAAAAAGAGCTTGACGCGTTTGTTTCAGCAGTAAAAGAGCAGTCAGTCTATGAGGAAAAGAGCGATATCAAAATCGTTTATACGCCGCTTCACGGTACTGGACTTGTTCCAGTTTGCAGAGTTCTTGACGGACTTGACGTAACTGTTCTTGAGTCCCAAAGAACGCCTGACGGTAACTTCCCGACAGTTAAGTCGCCTAACCCAGAGGACAGGGCGGCGCTCACTCTCGCTATCGAAAAGGCAAAGGAAATCGGCGCTGATTTAGTACTCGGTACTGACCCAGACTGCGACAGAGTTGGAATTGCCGTAAGAAACGGTGACGATTTTGTTCTGTTTACTGGTAATCAGACAGGCGCGCTTCTTGTAAAATTTGTGTGTGAAATGCACAAGGCTGAGCTTAGTGAAAAATCAATGCTCGTAAAGACGATTGTAACCTCAGAGCTCGGCGCGAATATCGGCAGAAGCTTCGGCGTTCAGGTCGACGAAACGCTTACTGGCTTTAAGTACATTGGCGACAAGATTAACAAGTACGAAGCGTCGGGCGACAGGAGCTTTGTAATCGGATACGAGGAAAGCTACGGTTATCTTGTGGGAACTCACGCGCGTGACAAGGACGCAGTTGTGTCGTCAATGCTTATCTGCCAGATGGCTTCCTGGTACAAAAATCAGGGCAAAACTCTCGTTGACGGACTTAACGATATTTACAGCGAATTCGGCTATTATCTTGACTATCTTGATTCCTTTGTGCTTAAAGGCAAGGACGGCGCTGAAAAAATCCAGAGCCTTATGGTTGATTTCAGAGAAAAGGGAACCTCGCTTCTTCCCGACATTAAGGAAATTATTGATTTCAGTACTGGCATTCGCGATTTGCCGAAGGAAAACGTGCTGAAATATGTGTTTAACGACGGCTCCTGGATGGCTGTCCGTCCGAGCGGCACAGAGCCTAAAATCAAGGTTTACTATTCAATCGTTGACCCCTCGCAGGAAAATGCAAAGGCAAGACTTGAAGAAATCAGAGGCGTAATCTCTGCTATTATTAATTCGTAGGAAGTAATTATGACTATACAAGGTTATATCGAAAATGTTGTTCACCCTAAGCTGCAGGGCGACGGCGGATGGGTTGAGTACAAAAGCTATGTAGACGGCGAGCTTACGCTCGTTTTTCGCGGCGAATGCTCAAAGTGTCTGATACTTAACCGTTGCTGTGACTGGATTGAACAGCAGATTAAAGCTGATTTAAAAAAAGAAGTTAAGGTAGTTGCAGTCCGCAAAAGACCTTATTTTCAGGACGTATAGGAGGACGCTATGGCTCATATAAAGGTAGAACGACGCTCAATGCGTCCTGAGGAGTGGACAAAGCTTCGCTTCGGCTGGCTCAAACGGCATATTTACGGTGAAAAGTGGGAGATTGAAAATCTCCTTATTCGTGATGCGCGTCAGGTCAGCGAGATGGAGTTTGAATATTATTCCGATGATTACAGACCGCTAAAGAAGGGGGATATGTACTTTACCCCCGACGGAACGGCGTTTATCAAGGCAGACGTTGATATTCCGAAGCGTCTGCAGGGCAAGGAGCTGTGGTTTTCGCTCAAAACTGCCGCAGAAATCTGCGTAAAGATTAACGAAAAATATGTTGGCGGCGTTGACCCTAACCGCGAAAGAATGCTTATTTCGCCGTATATTGACGACAGCAAAACGCTTCATTTTGATATGATGGGCTATAACCGCTCAAAGCCCGATGACGAGCGTAACCCCGAGTCGCTTTCTGTGCGCGGCTGCCGTCAGATTTTTGAGGGCGCGTATATCTGCACAGTTAACCACGACGTGCAGGATTTAGTGTGGGATTTTGAGCTTTTCCTTGATATTGCTGAGTCCGAGGATTTTAACGAGGATTACCGTGCTTTCTTAAACCGCGAGCTAAATAATTGTATGAATCTTATTGATTTCGACGGCGAAACGCTCAGCGGCGTTAAGGAAGCTAAGGCATATATGGACGGCGTTATTTACGCTAACGATACTTATAAGGGTACGGGCGACGTTGCGCTTATTGCTCACTCTCACCTTGATATTGCGTATTACTGGCGTAGAATTCACGCTGTACAAAAGAATCTGAGAACTGTTCTTATTCAGCTTCGGCTTATGGACAGATATCCCGATTTCAAGTACACGCATACACAGCCGTACGTTTACGAAACGCTTGAAAAGTATTATCCAGAAGTGTTCAGCGAGCTTAAGGAAAAGGTTGAGCGCGGACAGTTTGAGCCTGTGGGCGCGATGTACGTTGAGCCCGACTGTAACGTACCGTCTGCAGAGTCGCTTATCCGTCAATGCCTTTACGGACAGCTTGCATATAAGCGTATGTTCGGCAAGACGGTTAATAACGCGTGGCTTCCCGACGTTTTCGGCAACAGCTGGATAATGCCGCAGATACTTAAAAAGTGCGGAGTCGAATATTTTGTTTCTAACAAAATGTCCACCTGGAACGACACAAACCGTTTTCCGCATAATAATTTCATCTGGCGCGGAATTGACGGTACGGACGTACTTGCGTGCGTTCCGCCTACTCACTTTATCACCTGGAATTCGCCTTCGCAAATACAGGAAAACTGGGACGCTTATATTGATAAGGACCTCGGCGGTCAGACGATGAATATGTTCGGTTACGGCGACGGCGGCTCAGGCTGTACTGAGGAAATGATAGAATTGATGCATCGCTTTGAAAGGGTAAGCATTATGCCGAAATGCGAGCATATGGGCGGCGCTGAATATCTTGAAAAGAACTTGAAGAATAACGATAAGCTTGAGGTGTGGGACGGCGAGCTTTATCTCGAAATGCACCGAGGCACGTTTACTACAAAAGCCGAGATGAAAAAGACTAACCGCCGCCTTGAGTACAAATTCCGCGAGGCTGAAATTCAGTCGCTTATGCGCGGCGAAGATAATCAGGAGCGTATAACGGAGCTTTATAAAGCGTTTCTTGTTAACCAGTTTCACGATATTCTTCCCGGTTCTCATATTCATCCTGTCTATGAGGATGCGATGGAGGATTATAAGAGAATTGAAAAGGAGCTTGACGGTATTATCGGCTCAGGCTCAAAATACTTCAATTCGCTTAACGTAAAACGTGACGCGCTTACCTTTGTTGAAAACAAAAATGGAACTTCTACGCGATGCAAAAAACGCGGCAACTGGCTCATACCCGATATAGCGCCGATGAGCTCAAAATCTCTTCGAGCTGCAAAGGGCAATACCTCCTGGCTTGTAAATAACGGAAAGGAAGTCGTTACGCCGTACTACTCAGTTTCGTTTAACGATGACGGCTCGATAGCTTCGCTTTATGACAAGGAGCTATGCCGCGAATGGGTAAAGGGCGAATTTAACAAACTTCATATCTATGATGACCGTCCAGGCAATTACGACGCCTGGGATATCCTTCCAAATTATAACGAGAAGGAAATTGATATAGAGGTTAAGGAGCCGCTTGCCTTGTATGAGCTTGACGGCGAATGCGCGACCTTCAAAACAGTTCTTGCAACGGAAAAATCTGAGTGGACTATGCTTGTGCGCCTTTTCCGCAGAAGCAGGGGAATAGAGGTCGAAAGCATTGTCGACTGGCACGAAAGCCACAAGCTTGCAAAGGCTCTGTTTGACTGCAATATACTCTCCCGTAAAGCGCTTTGCGATACGTCGGCAGGCTATATTGAACGCGAAACGCACAAAAATACCTCTTGGCAGCAGGCGCGCTTTGAAACGTGTCATCATAAGTGGTGCTCGCTTGACGAAGCCTTTGGCGGCGTTGCGCTGATTAACGACTGCAAATACGGCGTAGGTTTTGATAACAGCACTATGTCGCTGTCACTTCTTCGCGCTACGGAAAGACCTGACGTAACGTCGGATTTAGGCGTGCATAATTTCTGCTATATGATTATGCCGCATAAGGGCGGCGCAGTTGACGCGGGTATTAATAATACTGCGCTTCAGTATAACGTGCCGCTTGTAAAGAGCAGCGCTGAATGGAAGTATCCTACCTTTGAGCCGCTTTATCTTCAGGCTGCAAAACGCAGCGAGGACGGCAATATGACCGTTATCCGCCTGTCTGAACAGAACGGCGACAGGGGAATTATCGTTCTTGATAAGCCCGTAAAAATCCTCAATATGCTCGAAGAGGTTATCGATACGACGGACGTTATCGAATACAGTCCGTTTGAAATTATTACGCTTGGAGTTGAAGCATAATGTCATCAGCAGCGCTTGTCGGTATTGCTGCAGCTGTAGCTGCTGTAATACTTCTCGGCATAATAATACTGCCGCTTATTAACAAGTGGCAGTTTAAGCGTATGCCGTTTGACCAGCAGGTAAGAATACTTATGAAGCAGGCAAAGGGGCTTGTATATTTCAAAAACATTTCAAGCGGCTCAAAGGGTACATTGATTTACGTCAAAAATAAGCGAAAAATACTGACTTACCCGTGGATACTTGTCGAAGGTAAAATGCTTTGCACAAAAGAAAATCCGTTTGACGTTTGGGATTATCCAGAGGAGCATCCAGAGCTTACTGACGATGAAATAAAGCAGGCTGTCGAGGAGCTTGAAAAGTACAACGACAAAAGCATAGTTAAGCTATATTTACAAGACTGATAAAGGAATTACTATTGATTATTAACATTCCAGAAAATGCGAAAAAGTTAATATCAGCACTTACCGCCGCAGGCTACAAAGCGTATGCCGTCGGCGGCTTTGTGCGTGACAGCATTATGGGAAGAAGTGCTGGCGACGTTGATATTACTACGTCTGCAACGCCTGAGCAGGTCGAAAGCGTGCTTGACAGCATTGGTATTAAATTCTTTGAAACTGGAATTAAGCACGGTACTGTAACGGCAGTAATTGACCGCGAGCCGTACGAAATTACGACGTTCAGAACTGACGGCGATTATCTCGATAACCGTCATCCCGAAAACGTTGTGTACGTTACAGACCTTTTAGATGATTTATCTCGTCGTGATTTTACTGTTAATGCGCTTGCTTATAATGACGACACGGGCGTTGTTGACGAATTCGGCGGCATTGACGATATCAGCTTAAGGCTTATCCGCGCAGTAGGTGACGCAGACAAACGGTTTAAAGAGGACGCGCTCAGGATTATGCGCGCGCTTCGCTTTGCCGCAACTCTCGGGTTTGAAATTGAAGAAGAAACGGCAGCTGCAATAATTAACAATAAAAATCTGCTTCTCAATATTGCTTCAGAAAGGATTTACGCTGAGCTTGTAAAGCTGATTACAGGCGATTATTGCGAGGATATACTGCTTAAATACCGTGAGGTTTTCGCTGTGATTATACCCGAGCTTGAGCCATGCTTTAATTATCCACAGCACAGCAAATGGCATATTTACGACGTTTACACACATATCGTAAAATCAACAGCAATAGTTGATAACAGGGATTATATGCGACTTGCGATGCTGTTTCACGATATCGGCAAGCCGTTTTGCAAAACGACTGACGACAATGGGCAGGACCACTTTAAAGGTCACCCTGTAATCAGTACGGAAATGGCGGATGATATTTTGAGCCGTCTGCATGCGAGTAACGAAGTAAAGAACAAGGTGCTTACGCTGATAAAGTATCACGATTATTATATAACGCAAAAGCCGTCTAATATAAAAAAATGGCTTCGCACGCTCGGCGAGGCTATGACGCTTGATTATATTGATTTCAAGATAGCTGATTTGCTAAGCCATAATTTAGAGCTCTCTATGCCCGAGATTGAACTACTCAGACAGATTATGGATAAAACAGTTGAAATTATCAACAGCGGCGAGCCGTATAAAATCAGCGACCTTGCTATAAACGGTAATGATTTAAAAGAAATCGGCTTTGTCGGACACGAAATAGCCGACGAGCTTGACAGACTCATTAACGAGGTTTCAGGCAACCCCTCGCTCAATTCAAAGGAAAAGCTTCTGCACCTTGCAAAAGCTGACTTCAAACCAAATCGTAAGCAGAACAGATTGAAAAATTACGATTATGCTACAAATGGAGTATACTTTATTACAATATGCACTAAAGACAAGGAATGTATACTATCTAAAATAGTATCAGAGAATAATGTAGGGGCGGATACCATCCGCCCGAGTAGTATAAAATATTCAAAAATCGGAGCTATCGTCGATTCTGCAATTAATCAAATAAACTCTCATTATGATAGTGTTTTTGTTGATAAGTATGTTATTATGCCTAATCATGTTCACTTGATGCTTTGTATAAGTAACAACAGCGGGCGGATGGTATCCGCCCCTACAGTAGTAGGTAGCTTAAAACGTTATGTTTCTCAGCAAATTGGAAAATCAATTTGGCAAAAAAGCTTTTATGACCACATTATTCGTAACGAAGATGATTATTATTTGCATTTGC
>JAFWKC010000144.1 GCA_017514345.1 Eubacterium sp. | reverse complement strand
GACCATATCGTCGGCAGTCATTTTGCTGTATGCAACGCCCGACGGCTTAATGACGAACAGTCCGCTTTCGCGGTCAATGCCCGAAACGTTTCCCCAGGTGAGCACGACGAGATTATACTCAACGAGCTTAAGATTTGCTTCAAATACCTTTTGCTTTAATTCTTCCAACATAGTAGTATTTTATCCTTTTGCTTCAAAAAGTCAAGAAAAATTTTATTTAATATTTAATTTATATGCAACATCGTTGAAAAATAATTCTTTTCTGAACGAATTGATTTCCGTGTCCTTGTTGATATGAACGAATTCAATGCCCATAATCTCGGCAAAGTCGCGCATATGCTCTGCTGTAAGCGTATATGAAAGCACGCTGTGGTGAGCGCCGCCCGCATAAATCCACGCTTCAGCGGACGTCTGGAGGTTAGGAAGCGGCTTCCAGAGCACACCAGCAACGGGAAGCTTAGGCATAGGATTAACCTGCTCCTTACATTCAACGTCGTTGACAATCATACGAAGTCTGTCGCCCATATCAACAAGCGTTACAACGATAGCGTTTCCTGTCTGAGCCTTGAAAACGAGTCTTGCTGGGTCCTCTCTATCGCCTATGCCAAGGTGATGCACCTGAATTTTCGGCTTTTCATCGGCAATAGTTGGACAAACCTCAAGCATATGCGAGCCGAGAAGCATTTCGTTTCCAGGCTCAAAGTGATAGGTGTAATCCTCCATAAACGCCGTGCCGCCGTCAAGTCCCTCTGCCATTTTCTTCATAAGGCGTGTCATTGCGGCAACCTTCCAGTCGCCCTCTGCGCCAAAGCCGAAGCCCTGACGCATCAAATCCTGAGCTGCAAGTCCTGGAAGCTGACGAAGCTCCTGCAAGTCCTCAAAGTTTGTATGGAATGCGCCGAATCCCTCTTTTTCGAGGAACTTTTTGAGCGCAACCTCTTCTCTTGCCTGATATCTTACAGACTCAAGGTTGTCGGTATCCATAATATAATTCTGCTCATATTCTGCCATCTGAGCGTCAATTTCATCCTCAGTTACAGCCTCAACCATCTTGATGATGTCGCCGACGCCGTAGTGGTCAACCTGCCAGCCGAGCTTAATCTGAGCTTCAATCTTGTCACCGTCCGTTACTGCAACATTACGCATATTATCAGAAATACGAAGCACACGAAGCTTGCGCGATTCCATAGCGCCGACTGCAGCGCGCATCCATACGTCCATTTTGTGCTGAAATTCGCAATCCTTCCAGTAGCCTGCGATTACCTTTTGCTTCATACGCATACGTGCTGTGATGTAGCCGTGCTCTCTGTCGCCGTGTGCAGACTGATTGAGATTCATAAAGTCCATATCAATCTCGTCCCACGGGATATCGCGGTTGTACTGAGTGTTTAAATGAAGGAACGGCTTTTCAAGCGCGTTAAAGCCTGCAATCCACATTTTTGAAGGCGAGAAGGTGTGCATCCACGTAATAACGCCTGCACAGCTTGCGTCGTTGTTAGCCGCCTGCATAACGTCAAGAATTTCCTTTGATGTCTTAACGCACGGCTTTGCAACAACCTTGCACGAAAGCTTCTTTGACCACTCGTCAGCCATTTCTGCCGAATGAGCGTCGATAGTTTCAAATATTTCTTCACCGTAGAGGAACTGTGTTCCTACAACAAACCAAAATTCATAATCCTTAATAGCCATAATATCTCCGTTCCTTATAAATTAATGCTTTTGTATGCTGTTTTTTCTGCTTCGAGCAGCTTTTCATAAAGCTCAATATACTTGTTAAAGCCGTCGACGTCCTTTTTGTCAGGCTCAATAGTAGTGCTCTTGTAACGCGAGAACACCTGTGTGTCAAGATATTCCTCAAGGCTCATACCCTTTGGCTCTGCTGAGTATCTTGCAAGTACTGCGATACCCCAAGCGCCGCCCTCGCCTGCCGTTTCCATAACGGATACGGGAGCGTTCATAGCGCCAGCCATAAGCTTCTGACCGACAACGGGAGTTTTGAAAAGTCCGCCGTGTCCCGTAAGCTTATCGATTTCAACACCTTCGTTTTCAAGGATTTTCATACCTATTTTGAGCGTTGACATTGTGCTGTAAATCTGTGCGCGGAAGAAGTTTGCAAGATTGAACTTGCAGCCCTGACTGCGTACAAACATCGGCACACCGTCCTCGGTATGAGTAACAGGCTCGCCCGAAAGATAGTTGAAGTTTACAAGTCCTGCACAGTCCTCGTCGCCCTTGAGCGCTTCCTCATAAAGCAGGTCGTAAATCTTGTATTTAGGAATATCGTTTCCGCTTGCCTTTGAAAACTCGTCAAAAATATTTACCCAGTAATCAAGGTCGGTGCAGCAGTTGTTACAGTGAACCATTGCAACGTCCTTGCCCGTAGGTGTAGTTACTATATCAATTTCCTCATAAACCTTCGAAAGCGGCTTTTCAAGAACTATCATCGAGAAAATCGAGGTGCCTGCGCTGACGTTGCCCGTGCGCGCCGTTACGCTGTTTGTAGCAACCATTCCCGTGCCTGCGTCGCCCTCTGGCGGACACATAATAACTCCTGCCTGAAGCCTGCCGCTCGGGTCAATAAGCCTTGCGCCCTCGTCGGTAAGCACACCGCCGATATTGCCTGCGCCCTTAACCTCGGGAAGAATATCTCTGATTTTCCAGTCAAACTGCTCTACGCTTTTAAGGCTTGAAAATTCGTCGAGCATTTTTTCGTTATAATTGCTCGTTTCGCTGTCAATCGGGAACATACCCGACGCTTCGCCTACGCCGAGAACATTTTCGCCGCACAGCTTGTAATGAACATAGCCTGCAAGCGTGGTAAGCATCGAAATATCCTTAACGTGCTCCTCGTTGTTGAGAATAGCCTGATAAAGATGAGCAATGCTCCATCTCTGCGGAATATTGAAGTTAAACAGCTTAGTAAGCTCCTCAGCCGCGTCGGCTGTTATGGTATTTCTCCACGTTCTGAATTCGGCGAGCTGATTTCCGTCCTTATCAAACGGAAGGTAACCGTGCATCATAGCCGAAATGCCGATTGACGAAAGCTCCGTTATGTACTCGCCCGTCTTTTCGAACACTTCAAGGTGAAGCTCTGCGTACGCCGCCTGCAAGCCCTCCCAGACCTGCGAAAGCGGATAAGTCCACACGCCGTTTTCAAATTTGTTTTCCCATGTGTAGCTGCCCGAAGCGACAGGATTGCAATCCTCATCGACAAGCACTGCCTTAATTCGTGTTGAGCCGAACTCAACGCCGAGTGATTCCTTGCCCGTAAGCTTGTAACTGCTCATAGTATGCCTCCAAAAATATAGTCGTACATCAGTTATATTACTATATTTATATAATTAATGCAATACTTAATTTAAAATTATCAAAAACTCTTGACATCACAAAAAAGCGTTGTATAATATATTCGCATTGTATCCGCAGAGGGAAATAGCCTCCCTCGAAGCAAACGCTTTTTTTGTGTTGGCGCATTGCTTTGGAACAGTAGCAGAAAGGAAAACTAAATATGAAACAAAACACAAGAAAAATTGCGGGGCTCGGACTGTTCGCGGCAATTGTGGTTGTGCTTCAGCTCACAGGCGCGGCAATCAAGTTCGGTGTATTCAGCATTACGCTGACGCTCGCTCCAATTATCATCGGCGCGGCACTTTATGGAATAGGCGCAGGCGCATTCTTAGGACTTGCATTCGGAATTGCAGTTCTTATT
>JAFWKC010000143.1 GCA_017514345.1 Eubacterium sp. | reverse complement strand
TAAAGGCGTTAATATTTGTTACGTTACGCTTCACGTAGGACTCGGCACCTTCAGACCTGTTAAGGTTGATGATTTTACAGAGCATAAAATGCACAGCGAGCATTATCAGATGCCGAAGGAAACTGCAGATTTAATTAATGAAACAAAGAAAAACGGCAAAAGGGTTATAAGCGTCGGCACTACGAGCACCCGTACGATTGAATCTGTTGCGACGAAGAACGGATGTATCTGCGCCGATGAGGACGACACAAGCATATTTATCTATCCTGGATATGAATTCAAATGCGTCGACGCTCTTGTTACTAACTTCCATTTACCAGAAAGCACTCTGATTATGCTTGTTTCAGCACTTGCGGGATATGATAACGTTATGAAGGCATATAATACTGCCGTAGAAGAAAAATACAGATTTTTTTCATTCGGTGACGCTATGTTTATTTGTTAGGATAATAATATGAAATTTACTGTTGTTAAACAAGAAGGAAAAGCACGAAGAGCAGTCTTTGAAACCGTTCACGGTACAGTTCAGACGCCCTGCTTTATGAACGTTGCGACCTCAGCTGCAATTAAAGGCGGTCTTTCTACGCGTGATTTGGAGGATGTTGGCGCCCAGATTATGCTGTGTAACACGTATCATCTTCACGTAAGGCCTGGTGACGACTTAGTTCGCGATATGGGTGGACTTCATAAGTTTACAAACTGGGACAGACCTATTCTTACTGACTCTGGCGGTTTTCAGGTGTTTTCGCTTGCAAAGCTTAATAAAATTCGCGAGGAAGGCGTAACCTTTAACTCTCATATTGACGGCAAGAAAATCTTTATGGGACCAGAAGAAAGTATGCAGATTCAGTCTAATCTCGCCTCAACGATTGCTATGGCGTTTGATGAATGTGTAGAAAATCCTGCAAAATATGACTACGCAAAAGAGGCGTGCGAAAGAACGCTCAGATGGCTTGAACGCTGCAAAATCGAGATGGACAGGCTTAATTCGCTTGAAACTACGATTAACAGAAGTCAGCTTCTTTTCGGTATAAATCAGGGCTGCACGTATGACGATTTAAGAATTGAGCATATGAAACAAATCGCTAAGATGGATTTGGACGGATATGCTATCGGCGGCCTTGCTGTAGGCGAGCCGAAGGAAGAAATGTATCGAGTAATTTCGGCTGTTGAGCCTTATGCACCCGATAATAAGCCGAGGTATCTTATGGGCGTCGGAACTCCTGGTAATATTCTTGAAGCTGTCAGCAGGGGAGTGGACCTTTTTGACTGCGTAATGCCTTCAAGAAATGCGCGTCACGGTCAGCTTTTTACAAAAAAGGGAATAATAAACATTAATAATGCTAAGTATTCGCTCGATGAAGGTCCTATTGATGACAGCTGTAATTGTCCGACTTGCAGAAATTATTCGCGCTCGTACGTACGGCATCTGTTTAAATCAAACGAAATTCTCGGTATGAGGCTTGCAGTAATCCATAACCTATATTTTTATAACAATCTTATGTCAGAAATACGCGAAAACCTTGAAAACGGCACGTTTACTGACTATAAAAACGAATATACTGATTTGCTTGACACAAGAATTTAAAATAATTCTTGCATTATTAACAACAATAATATATAATCAGTATTGTTAATTTTTAAGGAGGAAAAAATTATGAATACATTTTTACTTATGATGTCATCACAGCAGGCTTCCTCACAGCAGGGCGGCGCAGGCTCATACAGCTACATTATTCTTATGGTTGTTCTTGTAGGTGTTATGTACTTTATGATGATTAGACCTCAGAAAAAGCGTCAGAAGGAAGAGCAGGAAATGCGTTCTTCTCTTGAAATCGGCGATGAAATCATCACAATCGGCGGTATCGTAGGAAAGGTTGTAACCATTCGTGAAGAGGATATCGTTATCGAAACAGGCGCCGACAGAAACAAGATGAAGCTTCAGAGATGGGCTGTTAACACAAACGTTACAAAGACAGAACAGCACAAGAAAGAGGTTGAAGCTGCAAGAGAAGCCGCTAAATCAAAAAAGGGCAAAAAAGAAGACAAGAAGATTTCTGACTCAGCTAAGGAAGCAGAGGAAAAAATCGAAAAATAATGTAATAAATAATAAATTCCCCGAATATTCTTTATTGAATATTGGGGGATTTTTTATGCAAAAAAATGATTTTGGAAC
>JAFWKC010000142.1 GCA_017514345.1 Eubacterium sp. | reverse complement strand
TGAGGTTAACCCGCGTGTCAGCCGTTCTTCGGCGCTCGCGTCAAAGGCTACAGGCTACCCGATTGCGAAGGTTACTACTAAAATCGCGCTCGGATACACGCTTGACGAAATTACAAACGATGTTACGGGCAAGACGTGCGCCTGCTTTGAGCCGACACTCGACTACGTTGTAGTTAAGGTGCCGAAGTGGCCGTTTGACAAGTTCGTGCAGGCTTCGCGCAAGCTCGGCACGCAGATGAAGGCAACGGGCGAGGTTATGAGCATTGCTCCGACGTTTGAAGCAGCTATAATGAAGGCTGTGCGCGGCGCTGAAATCGGACTTGATACACTTAACAACCCTGCAATTGAGGACATTGACCTGACTGCGCAAAACGACCTGAGGCTTTTCACGGTATTTAAGGCGCTCAAAAGCGGCGTCAGCGTTGACGAAATTCACAGGGTAACACTCATTGACGAGTGGTTCCTTGCTAAGCTTAAAAATCTTGCAGAATATGAAAAGCAGATTGAGGGCGAAGCACTCTCAAAGGAGCAATATATCAAGGGTAAGCGTCTTGGCTACACCGACAAAGCGCTCAAAAAAATCAGCGGCAGCTCCCTTGCGTATCACAGGGACTGCGTATACAAAATGGTTGACACCTGCGGCGCTGAATTTGCCGCGGAAACACCGTATTTCTATTCGACCTACGACGAGCACTGCGAGTCAAGAACGCTTGAAAAGAGCGGCAAGGAAAAGATTATCGTGCTCGGCTCAGGTCCTATCAGAATAGGTCAGGGTATTGAGTTTGACTACTCCTCAGTTCACTGCGTATGGACTCTTAAGGAGCTTGGCTACGAGGTTATCCTCGTTAACAACAACCCCGAAACTGTATCGACCGACTTCGACACGGGCGACAGGCTTTATTTTGAGCCGCTGTGCGAAGAGGACGTTATGAACATTATCAAGGCTGAAAAGCCTATCGGCGTTGTTGTCGCCTTCGGCGGTCAGACGGCTATCAAGCTTACAAAATTCCTTGATGAAAACGGCATAAATATTCTCGGCACGTCGGCAGAGTCAATTGATATTGCCGAGGACAGAGAGCGTTTTGACGCGCTGCTTGAAAAGTTCGGCATTTTCAGACCGAAGGGCACGAGCGTTATGACGCTCGACGAAGCGCTCAGCGCCGCAAACGGTCTTGGATATCCCGTGCTGCTGCGTCCGTCGTACGTTATCGGCGGTCAGAATATGACTATTGCGTACACCGACGATGACGTTGAGCAATATATGACGCTTATTCTTGCTCAGGGCATTGAAAACCCCGTGCTTGTCGACAAATATATGATGGGTACAGAGCTTGAAGTTGACTGCATAAGCGATGGCGAAAAAGTGCTTATTCCCGGTATTATGGAGCATATTGAGCGCGCAGGCGTTCACAGCGGCGACTCTATTGCAGTATATCCGCCTTACAACCTTAATGACATTATGCTCGACAAGGTGTGTGACGTATCGAAAAAGCTTGCGCTCTCCCTCGGCACAAAGGGACTTGTCAACATTCAGTACCTGATTTATCAAAATGAATTATATGTAATTGAGGTTAACCCGCGTGCTTCGCGTACGATACCTTATATCAGCAAGGTTACGGGCGTTCCGATGGTTGAGCTTGCGTCAAAGATTATGGTAGGCGCTTCGCTCGATGAGCTTGGCTACGGCACGGGACTTTATCACATTCCCCCGTATTTTGCCGTTAAGGTGCCTGTTTTCAGCTTTGAAAAGCTCAATGATGTTAACTCTCAGCTTGGACCTGAAATGAAGTCCACGGGCGAGGTGCTCGGCGTCGGAAAGAACATCAGAGAAGCACTCTTCAAGGGACTTGTAAGCGCAGGCTTTAACGTTGACGGCGCAAAAAAAGGTCACGGCGTGCTTATCACCGTGACCAAGCAGGACAGATATGAAATTGTAAATCTCGCCAAGAAGCTTGACGACCTCGGCGCTAAGATTTGGGCAACGCCCGAAACGGCTAAGGAAATTAACAAGCTCGGCATAGAGGTCGGCGTAGTTAACAAGCTTCGCGAGGATAACTCGATTATGGAGCTTGTTGAAAGCGGACAGCTTGATTACATAGTGTACACGGGCAAGAGCGACAAGAAGTCGATTGCCGACTACATCAGGCTTCACAACCGTGCAAATCAGCTCGGTATTGCAACGCTCACCTCGCTTGATACGGCGAATGCGCTTGCAGACATCATCGCATCGCGCTACAACGAAAACAACACAGAGCTCGTCGACATCAACAATATGCGTACCGACAAGGGTATTCTTAAGTTTTCAAAGATGCAGGGTACGGGCGACGATTACATCTTCTTCAACAATCAATGCGGTATTATCACCTGCCCCGAAAGCTTTGCTATTGAGTTCTGCGACCGCAACTACTCAATCGGCGGCGACGGCATTGTGCTTATTGAGGAAAGCGACGTTGCCGATGCGAAGATGCGCATCTTCAACATTGACGGCTCAGAGGGTAAAATGGCGGGTAACTGTATTCGTTGCGTGGGCAAATTTCTCTACGATAACGAGCTTGTAAAGAAGGACAATATGTCCGTTGAAACTGCGTCGGGCATCAAGAAAATCAGAGTATTCACCCGCGAAGGTAAGGTAAGCTCGGCAACCGTCAATATGGGCAAGGCTGAGCTTAAGCCCGAAAGCATACCAGTCAAGCTCGACGGCGACAGAGTTATTGACAGACAGGTTAAAATTGCTGACGGCAAATACAGCATCAACTGTGTGTCTGTCGGCAATCCCCACTGCGTTGTATTTGTTGACAATGTTGACAAGGTGGACATTGCAAAAATCGGACCTCAGTTCGAAAACGCCGATATCTTCCCCGAACGCGTTAACACCGAATTTGTCAGAGTGGTTAACTCATCGACAATCAAAATGCGCGTATGGGAGCGCGGCAACGGCGAAACGATGGCTTGCGGCACGGGTGCGTGCGCGGCAGTCGTTGCGGCTGTTGAAAACGGCTTTTGCAAAAAAGGCGAGGATATCACGGTTAAGGTACGCGGCGGCGATTTAGTCGTAAACTACACCGACGACGGCATAACGCTTACTGGCGACGCCTGCCTTGTATACAAAGGCGAAATCGAATACTAATCAAAAAGCAAAGCATCAAATTTAACTATTCGGAGGCATATTATGTCACAATGGGATAAGGACTATCTGGCATTATGTAAAAGGATTATTTCAGAAGGAATTGAAGTGGAAAACCGTACAGGTATTAATACAATCAAGGTGCCGTCGCATCATTTTCACTTTGATTTGTCGAAGGAATATCCTATATTAACCACAAAGCAGTTATTCATAAGACAGGCTGTACTCGAGATGCTGTGGATTTATCAGGCACAGTCAAACGACGTGCGCTGGCTGCAGGAAAGAAACGTGCATATCTGGGACGAATGGGAGATTGACGAAAACGGCATATGGACCGCTACCCAAATGCTGCCCGATGAAAACGGCACGCTCAAAAAGCAGGTTATTCACAAGGAATTTCCGAAGGAATTTGCACACACAATCGGCACGGCATACGGCTATATTGTAAACAAGTTTTCGATGACTCAGGAGCTTATTGATAAAATCAAAAATCATCCCGAGGACCGCCGTATGGTTATGACGCTGTGGCAAAATGACTACCTTGACACTGCAGTTCTCCCCTCCTGCGTATGGTCAAGCGAATGGGACGTTACTGACGGAAAGCTGAACTGCTGGGTACATCAGCGCTCCTGCGACGTGCCGCTCGGACTGCCGTTTAACGTAACGCAGTACGCAACGCTACTTTGTATGCTTGCAAAGGTTTGCGGACTTGAGCCAGGAACGATGGACTGGAGCATAAAGGACGCCCACATCTACGTTAATCAGCTTGACGGAATAAAAGAGCAAATCAGGCGCTTTGACGAGCAGGGCGACCTGCCTGCACCTGAGCTTTGGCTCAATCCCGAGGTTGATGATTTCTTCAGCTTTGACAATTCTAAGGACTGCAAGGACGTTAAGCTCATCGGTTACGAGCATATGGGAAAAATCTCGTTTCCGATTGCGCAGTAGAGGTGGATGATATGAGTATTGCAATTATCGCCGCCGTCGGCAGAAATAACGAGCTTGGAAAAAACGGCGATTTAATCTGGCATTTCAAAGAGGATATGCAGTTTTTCAAAAAAACAACCACAGGCTCGACTGTGATTATGGGTAGAAAAACGTTTGAATCGCTGCCGAAAGCGTTGCCAAACAGAAGAAACATTGTGATTTCGGGCAACAAAGACTACGTTGCGCAAGGCGCAGAGGTCGTTGACAGCGTACAAAAAGCGCTTGAGCTGACAAAAACGGAAAACGCTTTTATTATCGGCGGCGCGTCTATTTACAAAGCGTTTCTGCCGTATGCCGACACGGTGTATTTAACTGAAATTGACGCTGAATGTAAATCCGCGGACACCTACTTCCCCAAATTTGACAAAAGCGAGTACAACCGCGAAATTCTCAGCAAGTCAGGCGAAAACGGAATAGACTTTTCATTCGTAAAATACATAAGGCAATAAATTAAAAGGACTGCTCAGCAGTCCTTTTTTGGTGGAGGCGGTGGTAATCGAAACCACGTCCAAAACCATATTCCCAAGGGTTCTACGGGTGTAGTTTGTTATTTATGTTTCCCCTCAGCGAGCGGCAGCAAACAGCCTATCGCTTACGGTAGTTCCTGTTACCTGACGGGAGTCGGAACGCTCCCCCGTTCATGTTCGCCGCTGAATCGACGCTCTTATTTAAGCTGCGGCAAGCTTAAACAGAACGAAAGGCGCGCTTAGGCAGCCTTTAAAACTGCTTTATTATTGTCAGTTAATTTTAAAGTGTTACTTTTAAAGCGGTGCAACTCCGCTACCCGCTGACCAAGGTTCAATAACCCTGTCGAAATCCTTTCGCCCCCATATCGTTGTTTGCGGCGTTAATACCGTTCTTTGAATTCGCGCTCCATTGTGCGCTGAGCCGATTTCTTTGCTTCGGTTGCGCGCTTGTCGTACAGCTTTTTACCCTTGCAAAGTCCGATTTCGAGCTTTGCTCTGCCGTTTTTGATATACAGCTCCAAGGGAATTATTGACAAGCCCTGCTGCTGTGATTCACCAAAAAGCTTCATAATTTCCTTTTTGTGAAGAAGTAGCTTCTTTTTTCTCATAGGGTCGCGGTTAAAACGGTTACCCATTTCGTACGGCGATATGTGCATACCTATCGCATACATTTCGCCGTCATCAACTGAGCAGAACGAATCCTTAAGATTTACTCTGCCTGCACGGATTGATTTAATCTCCGTACCGAAAAGCTCTAAGCCTGCCTCGTATTTTTCAAGAACGAAATAATCGTGATAGGCTTTTTTATTTTTTGCAATTGTCTGTACTTCCTCCAAGCCTATCACTCCTTTCGTTTTAGATAAGCGAACGTCCTTCTATGGCGCGCGTAAGCGTCACCTCGTCGGCATATTCAAGGTCTGCGCCGACTGGAACGCCGTAAGCAAGACGGCTCACAGTAATGCCCATCGGCTTTAGCAGACGCGAAATATACATCGCGGTTGCTTCGCCCTCAACGGTCGGATTAGTAGCCATAATTACCTCTTCAACCGTACCGTCGCCAAGACGCGCGATAAGCTCTTTAATCCTTATCTGGTCTGGACCGATGTTGTCCATAGGCGAAATCGCGCCGTGAAGCACGTGATACGTGCCATTATATTCGTGCGTACGCTCAATTGCAACAACGTCGCGAGGGTCCTCAACGACGCAAATAACGCTCTTGTCCCTTGCGGCGTCCTTGCAAACGGGGCAAAGCTCATCGTCAGCGAGGTCACAGCAGACCTTGCATTGTTTAATCTTAGTATGCGCGTCGGTAATCGCTTTTGCAAAATTATTTGCTTCCTCGTCGGATAAGCCGAGGACGTAAAACGCCATACGCTGTGCAGTTTTGTGGCCTATTCCCTGCATACGCTCGAATTGGTCTATTAAGTTTTGCAACGGTGCTAATTTGTTCATAATCAGTATTCAGTAGGGCGGATACCATCTGCCCGTTATGATGCCCGCGCGGCGAGCACCCTTAATTCATAATTTATAATTCTCAATTAAAGTCCAGGAATATTCAGTCCGCCTGTTGCGGCGTTCATTTCACGCTCTGCTTCCTCTTCAATCTGGCGGTTTGCCTCGTTAAGAGCAGCAACAAGCATATCCTCGAGCATTTCAACGTCCTCGGGGTCAACGACCTCGGGATTTATGCCGATAGCCTTAACCTCGTGCGCGCCCGTAACGGTAACCTCTACCATTCCGCCGCCTGAGGATACAACGTATTCCTTGTCCTTAAGCTCCTCCTGCTTTGCTTCAATCTGCTCCTGCATTTTCTGTGCCTGCTTGAGCATCTGCTGCATATTCTGCGGTCCTCCGCCGCCCATACCTTTTGGAATTCTTGCTTTCATAAGTTTCTCCTTTAATTAACCTCTATGTTTATATTTCCCTGCGCTTTTGATATTAAATCTTCAAGCGGATCTCTTTTCTGTGCGTTTTCGTTTTCCTTCTTTTTGAAAAGCATCAGCTTATATTGTCTGCCCGTAACCTCTACGAGCGCTTTTTTAATTTCGCGCGCGTGGATCGGGTTTTTGATGAAGTTTCTAAAAGCGTCGTTCTGCGTATCGATTACGAAGAACTCACCCTTTGTGAAGGCGCTTGAGCCGTTAAGTATGCCAAATAGCGGAATATCGTTCCTGTGAATTACGTCGAGGAATTCGCCCCACTGAGTAAACGGCTCCATCTTTGCAGGAGCAGGCTCGGCAACGCTTTCTGGCTCGCTGTTAACAGGCTGAGCAGGCGGCTCTGGAGCACTCTCGGGAGCACTTTCTGGTGTTGGCGGTGCATCTGGCTCTGGCGCTGGTACGTCAGGCTCAGGTGTTGCTGACTGTGTCGGACGCTCCTGTGCTGGCTCGTTTTTCGGCTCTGCGTACGCTTCCTGCGCAGGCTTTGGCTCAGGTGTCGCAACTGCTGGCTGTGCTGATACGACAGGTGCGTTTTTGACTGCGCGTTCAAGCTCTGACATACGCGAAAGTAGCGAAGCCTGCGACTCGTTGAGCTTTGGCTCGCAGAGCTTAACAAAAGCCATTTCGACCTCAATTCTCGCCGACGCGCCGCCCTTGATTGTAACGAGCGTATCCTGAAACAAATCGAGTGCAAACAGCACGCTTTCGATAGTAAAGCCCTTTGCAGAATTTTGGATATTATTATATTCGTCGTCGGTGCAGATTATGAGCTCCCTGCTCTTTTTGACTGTCTTGACAACGAGGAAGTTTCTGAAATGATTAATCATTTCGACACAAAGGCGTTCCATATCAAAGCTGTTCTGATACAGCTCGGAAATGACAGCCATAGCCTCGTTTGAGTCGTGCTTTGCGATACAGTCAGACAGTTTGAACATCGACTCGCGTCCTGCAAGACCAGCAACCTCGCTGACAAGCTCGCTTGTGATAGTTTTGCTCCTTCCAGCGCACTGGTCGAGTATTGAAAGACCGTCGCGGAGCGCGCCGTCGGCAATACGCGCAATAAGAATTGCGGCGTCGCCGTCAAGCTGCATACCCTCAAGCTCGGCAACCTGATTGAGCCTTACAGCCATAGTTTCGGGCTGAATACGCTTAAAGTCAAAGCGCTGACAACGCGAAAGTATTGTAGCGGGAAGCTTGTGCACTTCCGTTGTTGCAAGAATGAAAATAACGTGAGCAGGCGGCTCCTCAAGAGTTTTCAGCAGCGCGTTAAACGCACCCGTCGAGAGCATATGCACCTCGTCGATGATGTAAACTCTGTACTTACCCTTTGACGGCGTGTAATTCGCCTCGTCACGAAGATTACGGATATTGTCAACGCCGTTGTTTGAAGCCGCGTCAATTTCTACCACATCGTAAATCGAGCCGTTGTCAAGCCCTCTGCAAACCTCGCATTCGTTGCACGGCTCGCCGTTTTTGCAGTTTTCGCAGTTGACTGCCTTTGCAAGAATTTTTGCACACGTCGTTTTGCCCGTGCCGCGCGAGCCTGTAAAGAGATAAGCGTGAGAAACTCTGCCGTTTTCTATCTCGTTTTTCAGCGTGGAGGTAATATGCTCCTGACCGTACACGTCGCTGAAAACCTGCGGTCTGTATTTTCTGTATAATACCTGATACATATTTACTCCTCCTAATTTACAAAAAATGCTTCTACGCCCTTTGCATAGCGTACAGACTTGTCTGAGGCACACAGAATAATCCACTTATTGCTGCTCGGTTCCCCGCCTGACAAGGTTCGTAGCATCCCGTCGCACAGGGCCCATACGCTACGCAAAAGACGCAAAAGCACTCTTTTCGTTATGTATTATACTATATTAATATTATAAAATCAATAGCGAATTTGCTAAAATGAAATTTTTCAGATTATAACGGTAAAGGTTATCGTATCGCCCTTGTAGGATACGGAAATCCTGCCGCCGAACTCCTCTGAATAGCCCTGAGCCATAGCAAGACCGATGCCGTAGCCGCTTTTCTGGCTGTTGTGCGATTGGTCCTCGCGGTAGAAGCGGTCAAAAAACCTGTTGACGTCGATATTTTTTCCGTCCTTATAGGTGTTGGATACAGTGAGCTTCATACCCTTGTTTGCGCTTTTCGGCTCTAACTTCAGCTTAACGCTGCCGCCGTCGTCGCAGTATTTTGCGGCGTTGTCAAGAAGTATGTTAGTTATCTGGCGAATACCCTCGTCAGCCGCTTTCACCTTTACGTTTTCGCTTACGTCAAAAGCAAACTGCTTGCCCTGCTGCTGAAATACAGCTAAAAAATCATTAGTGCAGGTCTTTACAATAGACGAGCAGTCAACCTCGACAAGCTCTTTTTTGTCCTTTTCGCCGAATTTTGAAATAGTAATCAGCTCGGCGATAAGCGTATTCATTCTGTCTATCTGATTAATCGTGCTTCTCGTCCATTCGCTTTCGCCGTTCGTCATTTCTATTACCTCCGTGTTAGCCGAAATAACGGCAAGCGGAGTTTTCAGCTCGTGTGAAGCGTTTGTAATAAACTGCTTCTGGCTTTCGATATTACGGATAACGGGCTCGATAGCCTTTTTTGACATAATTGACACGATTATTATGAATACAATCAGGCACACAAGACCTAACAGAAACGACATTTCGCGGAAGTCCTCGGCAGTCTGCATTTCGTTAGTACAGTCGAGAAATACTATCATTTTGCCGTCAGAGGTACTGCTGATTTTGTAGGCATATTCGCTGTCTGAATATGACATATGACCCTTGTCGCCCCTGTTTGACAGCGCTTCGCTGACGAACGCTTCGAGGTCGTCCTCGTCAATAGCGGCAATCTTGTCAAAATCACTTGACGTTACGTTGTTGTTGCTGTCAAGACGCACCGTGAAAAATCTGATTCTGTACGCGTCGTCATCAGAAAAATTCGGTTTTATTTTTTTGCCGTTTTCGGGCATAGTACCGCCGTTTTCGGCAAGGCGTTCTGTAATCTGGTACACGTCGTCAAGCGTTCTTGTATACATTACGCTGTTAACAAGACCGACGAGAGTACAGATAACGAGCAGCACCGCGGCTGTAGAAATAGCAATAAATTTTAATCTCAGTTTTGAAATCATATTATTACCTCGATACGATTAGTTTGTACGTTTTGTCCTTTTCGCCCTCAATTGTGATGTCGGCGTTAACGCTTTTCAGCTTGCCTCTGAGAAACGAGATATACATATACACAATTTCAAGCATTTGAGTTTCCTCCTCGCGCCAGACCTTGCTGAATATCTCCTCGGTCGTAAGCTCCTTTTCGGCGTTGAGAATTAAGAACTCCAGAAGCTGAGCTTCCTTCTTTGCAAGGCGGATTGTGTTTTTTGCTTCAAGCTCCTGCTGAGCCGTATTCAGCGTGGCGTTGCCGAAGGACAACACCGTTGAATTGAACGAGCCGTAGCGTCTTGTCTGAGAATTAATACGCGCAACGAGTTCCTTCATCGCAAACGGCTTTGTCAGGTAATCGTCAGCGCCTGCGTCAAGCCCAGTCACACGGTCGTCAATTTCAGCCTTTGCAGTCAGCATAATAACTGGAGTAACGTCGCCGCGCGCCCTGATAGCCTTAAGCGCTTCGATGCCGTCCATTTTCGGCATCATTATGTCAAACACCATACAGTCAAAGGCGTTTTTTGTTGATTCTTCAAGAGCCTGCTCGCCGTCAAAAACCTGCGTTACGTCAAAGCCCTGAGCCGTAAGAACTGTTGTAACAGCCTTCGACAGGTCAAGCTCGTCTTCTGCAAATAATATCTTCATACGTTATCCCTCTCTGATTAAATCGCGTATAGTCATCATTGTGATATCGCACGCGGCGAGCTCATCGGCACAGCGCTTAAGCTCTGCTCTTATAAGCTCCTTAGATTTAACGGTCTTTTTGTACGTCATTTCGTGCTCAAGCGCAGCCCACGAATCCATCGCTATGGTGCGAATCTGAATTTCCGCATAATATCTGCCAGGATTATTGCCCTTTGCGTCCTCATAAGGCACTTCGAGCTGTAGGATAACGTGATAGCTTCTGTAGCCGTTTTCCTTTGGATTTCTGACGAAGTCCTTTTCCTTAACAACCGTACAGCCGTCAATCGTTTTTACAAATTCTGCAAGCCTGAATATATCGTCGCCAAAGCGTGTAACTATCCTGAGTCCGATAGCGTCCTTTATATCACAAAGCGCACTTTCTGGCGTTTGAGGGAGCGACTTCCTGTCACACTTGTCACGCATACTTTCGTCCGACTTAATTCTGTAGCTCAGATGCTCGTATACGTTATATCCATTTTCCTTAAAGAATTCCCTGTTGTACTCATTAATCTGAGAAACTAAGGAGTCCATAACAGTTTTCAGCGTATTTTCATATTTTCCGTAGATACTCATATAATCACCTTGCGTTTATTATATACTCAAAGATTAAACAAAGATTAATCGCCGTTTTTATTAACGATAATAATTCCCGTCACAGCAAGAATTAATGATATTACAGCAAAAACGCTTGATTCAGCCTTTGAGGACGCGTCGAACATAAGCGACATAACGAAGCCGAAAATCGGCGTAAGAAAGCCAAAAACGGCAATTTTTGACACGCTGTTATGCTTAATTAAAATGCTCCACAGCGAATACGCAAGCGCCGAAACGAGCATCAAATACACGGTTATAAGAACGCCCCTTGCGTTAAGCTCGGTAAGCCTGCCGCCGCATATCAGACCGACGGCTATCATAACTGCGCCGCCGAGCATAAACTGACATCCCGACAGCATAGCGGGGTCGGACGAGTCGCTGTACTTTTTCATAAACGCTGAGGAAAAGGCATACGACACCGATGATATAAGTATAAACGCTTCGCCGACTGCTCCACCGCCGCTCTTGAAGGCGTCAAGACTGACGAGCACAACTCCTGCAAAGCCGATAACAGAGCCGATAATTTTATTGCTTTTCAGCTTTTCCTGTTTAAATATCAGCGCGCTAATGAATATTGCAAAAAACACGCTCGTCGAATTGACGATTGACGCTCTGCTGCCCGTTGTGAACGCAAGTCCAAGGTAGAAAAACAGGTATTGCACTATCGTCTGGAACACAGACAGCACGGCGATTTTCGGCGCGTCAGTCTTTTTCGGAAGCAGCGGCTTTCGTTCAATCAGCGAGAAAATAATCAGCGTTAAAACGCCTGCGCCGAAGAAGCGCACTCCAGCAAAAAGGATTATTGAAAACGTGTCTGCGCTTTCAATATGAAGGTACTCATACCCCCTGCGTATTGCAGGAAACGCCGAGCCCCACAAAAGACAGCACAGCGCAGATACAAGCCATATTATATAAGGTTTTGTAAGCTTTGATTTGTTCATAATAATAACAACAGGCGGGTGAAACACCCGCCTTGATTTAGTTTATATCTTATTTCCTTGTGATACCTCTTGAGGACTGAAGGAATTCGTCTGATGCTGGGAAGTGGTTCTTGTAGACGATGTCAAGAGAAGCCGTCTTATCCTTGAGCACTGCTACGTTAGCGTGCTTAACGTCGATATGAACGTCCATCTCATAATCAGCTTCGAGGATTTCCTTTGTCTTTGTATCAATCTTAACTGTACCTGAGCCGCCAGCGTAGTTAACTACGAAGTTTTCAGCGATTGTACCCTCTGAGAACGAAAGCACGCTGATTGATTCAACAGTAGAGCTGATGTCGCCGAGTACGTTGAAGAAACGTCCCTGCGGGTCCTGGTCAGCCATTGAAAGGAGCTGTGCCTTTGGCTGGATTGTGATACTGATTGTACCGTCGCCGTTATCCTTTACGTTGCAAGCGAGAACGTCATCGGCAGTAAGGTGTGATTCGAGCTGAGAAAGCTTTGTTCCGTTTGGACCGTCGTCACGCTCGTCATACTGCGGGTCGCGGTTAGCAGCAGGAGGAAGTCCCTTAGGTGCGCCCTTGAAAAGACCGCCGAGAATACTTGGAACAAGCTTATCGATAGTAGCGTTAGCCTTGCCCTCTACAAGAAGGTTCTGTACCTCGAGTGTTTCGTCGCCGAGGAGCTTGTAGTATTTCTTTGCTTCGCCGTTTTCGGTGTAATCGGCTGTGAGTGTCTTGTTATAATTGAAGCACTCTACGTAATACTTGACAACGTCGTCAACCGAGCCGAATTCAACGCCGCCGTAATTTCCTGCCTTGAATTCATCAATCTTAACTTCATCAACGAACTCAGCCTGTGCTTCTTCCTTCTGAGGAACCTTAGCAGCCGAAAGCGTAACGATAAGAATTGTTGCTACAAGAAGAGCAATAAACACAATAAACAGTATTTTGTTGATTGTGCTTAATCCTGATTTTGCTTTTACCTTTGCCATAAGTATTTCTCCTTACAAAGTTATTTACAAATTATTACTCATATATAATACATTAAAATTATGAATAATTCAATATTTTTTTTAAAATTTGACAAAATATATGCTATAATATAGTCAAATTCGTATAAGAAGGATAATATTTTATGGAAATTTTTCCGATTGCTCACATAAAAAACGACTTCAAATCGAAGTTTTCAATCCCTCGCCAGAGCGGAATATGCGATATCGAAAGCGAAATTATTTTTGAAAAGGAATACGGCGATGTCAACGCAATAAGAGGGCTTGAGGAGTTCAGCCACATATGGCTTATATGGGGCTTTTCTGAAAACGTTAGGGATAATCACTCGCTTACCGTAAGACCACCGCGGCTTGGCGGGAATACGAGAATGGGCGTTTTTGCAACGCGTTCGCCGTTCAGACCTAACAACCTCGGAATGTCGTGCGTAAGGGTAAAAAGCATCGACGGCGGAGTTATTACGGTACTCGGCGCAGACCTTATGGACGGCACGCCGATATATGACATCAAGCCGTACATCCCCTATTCCGACTCTCATCCCGACGCGCTCGGCGGCTTTACGGACAAATATGAGTTTTCGCCGCTAAAGGTCGAAGCTGATGAAAGCGTAATCAAAAAGGCAGGCGAAAAATGGGAGAGCCTGAAAACAGTTCTGACTAACGACCCGCGCCCTGCTTATCAGAACGACAGCGAAAGGATTTACGGCTTCGCATTTGCCGACTTTGAGGTAAAATTCAGGGTTGACAGTGATGTGCTGACAGTTTTGGAGATAGAAAATGAATGACGAAGAAATTTTGACAAGCAGGCTTGAGGATTTGTCAAGACGCGCGTACGAAAGGAATTATGCCGTGTTTTCGGACTTCCTTAACCTTGAAGAAATAAGCAAACTAAGCTCCCTGCTTTTGCCGTCAAAGCACACGCTTTTCGGCGGATATGACGGTGCTGAGCGGTGCGTTGCAGGCTTCGGTGATGATATTAAAGACTGTGATTTTCCGATTGTGTGCGTCGAAATATCGCCCCTGCAGCAGAAATTTGCCGACAAGCTCAGCCACCGTGATTTTCTCGGCGCTCTGATGAACACGGGAATTAACAGAAACACGCTCGGCGACATAATCATCAATGATAATACAGGCTATCTTTTTTGCCTGAAATCGATAAGCGAATACGTCACGGACAACCTAACGCGCATTAAGCACACAACTGTATCGTGCAAAATTATCGACGCGCTGCCCGACTGCGCGAAAAAAGCGCCTGAGGACAGAGAGCTTATCGTGCCGTCAATGCGGGCGGATGCAGTAATATCTGCGCTGTATCACCTGTCAAGGAACGACGCAAAAACGCTTTTTTCGCAGGATAAGGTTTTCGTAAATCACAGGCAGATTGCAAGCGGCTCGCATATCCTGAAGGACGGCGACACCGTGTCAGTCCGCGGCTTTGGTAAGTTCACAGTACGCGAGCAGCTCAGAAGCACAAAAAAAGAACGACTTGTAATCAGAATAGAGGTATATGTATAAAACCACCAACGCCCTAAAGCCTTGGTGGTTTTTCTGTATGATGTCAAATATTATTTTCTTGCCTTTATCTGCGACTTGACGATATGCGTCACGGCGCTTACGCCCTTAGTCGCATAATTCTTGATGTTGCCTGCAAGTCCCGACCAAACGGGATTCATCAGCTTGTTTTCCTCGATGCCGTCGGCTTTCGCTTCCTTAATACGAACGTTATCGCCGTAATACGGAACGAGAGCGCCTGCCTCGTTATCGGTAGCAACTGCGCCGTCAGCAAACGCGAGTATATCGCTCATCTGCGCTTCGTCAGGCTCTTCGCCCTCAAAGCCAAACAGCGCAAGCATCGCAGTTTCACCGTTGCCGTTATAAGCAGGTCCGATTGATTTGCCCTGAGGCGTAATCAGCGTGTATGTTGCAAGAATCTGGTCTTTTGCTCTGCCCCAGTGATGACGCTGGTCGCCGTAGTAGTGACCGAACGGATTCATATGAACTGTTTTGTCCTCATCAAGACGCATCGGACAGTAAGCCATAGAATTAAGCACCTGACGCGCGTTCGAGATAATAAGTCCGCCCTTTTCGTCAGCAAGTCCGACAACGCCTGCCGTAAGCTGATGATTAAAGGAAGCAAGACTCTTGTTCTTTTCGTCGCACTCGGGGAACGACTGCGTTCTGAACGAGGAAATATCCTTCATAAAGTTACGCTTAATAACCCTGATATCACCGTCAAGACGCGGCGTAAGCTGGAACGGAACTGCCTCCGTCCAGTTCATATCGCTGAAACGTCCGAGCGAGGAATTTTCAGTAGAAATAGAGGTTGTTTCAGGTGTGTACGGATAATTCACGTCAGTCCTTACGAAAATCGCGTCGCACGACTTCATCGTGAAGAAATCGAACGCAAAGCTTCCCTGCTCAGTCTGGGCTGGAAGATTGATTATACCCGATACTCTTACGCCCTCGCCTGAGCCGCCGAGGTCAAGCGGAGAAACAAGCGTTTTTTCAAATTCGTATTCCTTGCCGCCGTAGGTAATAAAGCTTTTGAGGAATTCGCTTTCGCCGACCTCTCTGTCGCCGATTTTAACGGAATAAATGTTACCGTGAACAGAAAACTTAATTTCAAGCTTATCTGTTTTGAGGTCAATATCAAGCGGCTTCGGGTCGCGCGGAATGTCGGTGCTGATTTCAACAGTGTACTTACTCTGTACCTTGTCAAAGCGCATAATTGCGAACACAGTTTCCATCTTGTCGTCCATCGGGATAACTGCGTAATCCTTAAGTCCTCTTGCCTTAAGCTTAATCTGAGCGGCAGAGTCAACGTCAATATTGAGCTTAAGCTGCACACATTGAAGGTCAGAATTTGTGATGTTGTGAATGGTGAGCTTCTTGTTTACGTCAAGAGCGTTTTTCTCTTCGGCAATAATCTTGTCGGCAAGCTCGTTTGCTTTCAGCTCGCGCTGAATGTTCAGCACGGGAGTTGCAAGTCCGAAGTGAGTTGTAGACAGCAGAAGCACTCTGTCCTTAAAAGACGGAGCGTCAAAATCGCTTTTTGCGTTAACCTCTGCCATAGCTCTTGCGCGCTCAACGGCAGTCCAGATTTTACGGTTATACGGCTTTTCAGACCACGAAGCGTAGCCCGTAAAGTTACCGTCGGCTGTGTCGTGAGTAAAGTCGATTTCGCCGAGCGGCTCATGATTTTTGATATATCCGCCTGGAGTGTCATAAACGACGAAGTCGAGGTCGGCAACCTCGCGCACAAGTCCCTCGATACCGTTTGAATTAGCTATTTTGCCCTTAATAATCGGAACGGGCATCGGCTCCCAGAACGGACTGTCGGCGTCCATATTTACGAAGATAAACACGTCGTGATTAATTTCGCCGTCAAGCTGCTTTTTGTGAAGCTCCTTCGCCCACGCGCGCAGACAGCCTGCGTCACAAACGTCGGAGTTGTTATACGTCGGGAGAATTGTCATACTCTCGCCCTTGTAGGTGTAAGTCAGCGGGTTAAACGCAAGCTCGTCGGGAAGCTTAGGCACGATAGTACGAAACGCGTCGAACGGCACGCACGAATAATAAAGGCATAGCGCCTTTACGCCAGTTTTGTTGTAGAGCTTAACCTGCGACGGGGTGAACATAACCTCCTGCGGACGAACAATTTTTTCGTATTCTCCGAAGATATCCTGAAGTCCGCTTCCCTGCTCGTTTGTAACTGCAAGCTCAATTGAAGCCTCGAACTCCTCCTCGTTCATCGCAGAAAGCGCGCCGTTTGAGTAGCCCATAATAATATTCTCGTCGCCGTATTTTTTAACGCGCTCCTTCATACCCTCGATGATGTCGGGGGCGTATTCGGGAAGTATCTGTTCAAGTGAAAAGAAGTTTTCGCTGTCCCAAGTGCCTTTTACGGGGATGCCCTCCTCGTTGCACTTGTTAAGCACGTCGATTATCTGGCGGATAATGCGTATATCAGAGCCGAAGCCGAGATTATCGTTCGTATCGCCTCTGTAGGAATGATAACAGTTTACGTGAAAACCGAAACCGATGTGTACCTTGTTGTTTTCCATAATTTACTCCTGTTAATTAACACGAAATACGGGAGCGTCAACTCCCGTACCGTTTATTACTCTTCGTTTTCTGCTGCTCTGAGCGTTTTTAGCTCGTCGTGAATTACAGCGAGCTTCTTCTTTGACAAATCGTAGCCGAAGAACAGCACAACTGCCATAAGCGCAAGCATAATTGCAGGAACGAGCGTTGAAATCTTGTAAAGATTTTCAATAACGTCAGCCGAAAGCTTGCCGCCGTTTTGCGTAATCGTTCCGTCGTAGCTGATAGCCGCAAGAAGCGCGTTAAGTCCTACGCCTGCAAGCGTCTGGCCGAGCTTTCTTGTAAAGGAGAACAGCGCATAGGTCATACCCTCTTCACGCTTGCCCGTTCTTACCTCGTGGTAGTCGATAACGTCCATAACGAGTGCCCATACCTCAAGCACAAGGAAGGTCTGTCCAAGACCTGACATAAACGTAAGCGCAAGGAAGATATACGGTGCAGCCGAATTTGTAGGTACGATAACGCCCTTGAGTACATACTGAAGCACAACAGCTACTGTTGCAAACGCCATACCAACGGCGCAAAGCTCCTTCTTGCCGAACTTCGTGATGAGCTTGTTCATAATCGGAATGAATATAGCCATCGGAAGATATGTACATATTGATACCATCGCATAAAGACCTGATTTTCCGAAGTAGTCGGTGAACAGGTACATATAAGTCGACTGATAATAGAACTGGAACGCGATAAGCAGCATAGAAGCTATGCAAAGCATAATGAACGCCCTGTTTTTTGACAAATCCTTAAGCGTTGCAAGCGCGTTGTGATTCTTGTCCTTAATCTTCTTCTGCGGCGCGATACGCTCCTTTGTCATCTTGTAGTGAGCAAAGTACACGCCAACGGAAATAACGCAAAGCACAAGCACGCACCAGAACAGCTTCGTGCCGTCGAGCACCTGAATGTTAGTGCCGTTAGGATATTTGCCGACAACGGTGTAAACTATCATAGGAAGAATGATTGTTCCAGGAAGTCCGCCGACGCCTGCGCCGATTGAACGCCACATCGAAAGCGAGGAACGCTCAAGCTCGTCGTCGGTAACAACGGAAGCAAGAGAACCGTAAGGAATATTAACGGCTGTGTACATCATACCGTATGCGATGTACGTTATGTACGCGTAAACGAGATACTGTCCCTCGTTCCAGCCTGGAATTTTGAGGAACATAAGCGCCGCCGCAATAGCAAGCGGTACTGAAAAGCCGAGTATCCACGGTCTGAACTGTCCAGACGGCTTAGGCTTTCTCGACTGAATAAACGCGCCCCAGAGCGGGTCGTTGATTGCGTCCCATATTCTTGCAACGAGAATAAGCACAAGAATTTTTCCCGGGCTTATACCGAGAACGTCGGTATAAAACTTGTTCTGAAATGCGCCGATGAGCGAAAACGTAAGCAGTCCTCCTGCGTCGCCGAGCGCATAGCCGACCTTGTCCTTAAAGTTTATGCCATGTGTGAGTGATTTTTCTTCCATTACTATTCCTCACTTTCAAAGAAGAATTTTTTTGCGCATACTGCGCACGCGCCGATATAATCGCCGTCGGCGTTGAGGCTTGACACCTTTATCATATCCTCACCGAGATTTGAATTATAGCGCGTACACTGCTTTTTGAGCTTATCCGCTACAAAAGCATTGTTGAACATCGCGCCGAAAAGCACGATGTTATCCGTACCGAGTATCGTAGCAGTATTAGCAAGCGCAAGGGCGACCATATTAATTTTATGGTCTAATATATTAACAGTATTATTATCGCAGTTTTTGAGCATTTCGTCAAGTGGTTGTTGAGCAGTAAGCTCTTTTTGTATAGCTTCCTCGCTGACCTCGGTTTCAAGACAGCCGAAACGGCCGCATCTGCACCGTGAACCTGCGGGATTTACGATGTAATGTCCGATTTCCGTGACTGACGAATCGTTGCCAGTAAAGACTATGCCGTTAGTGATAATCGCAGAGCCTACGCCTGGTCCCCATTTCAGGAACAGCACGGAGCCCGTGCTTTTCGTTTTGCCGTAAATGAGCTCGCTTTCGGCAAACGCCTTGACGTTGTTTCTGATAACGACGGGCATACCGAACGCTTTTTCCATTTTTGATGCGAGCGCCGACTCCTTCCATATACCGAAGTCGTCCTCGTCGGGCGAGCCGATAATGCATACTCCCGCGCCTGAAAATTTATCCCTCTGTCCGAATTCTTCGAGGAATTCACAGGCGTTTTCAATCACGCTGTCAACGTCTTCGATAAACGGCAGACGCTTTTTTCTGAGCAGCTTGCCTGCAAGCGTAGAAACGGACAGCGTAACGGCGTCCTTTTCGGCGTTAATGCCAAAGCACAGCTTGTCGTCAAGACAGAGCGCAAGCAGTATTTCGCGCCGTCCAGTTCTGCCCTCCTGCTCAGCCTCGCCAAGCTCACGGATAAAGCCCTTTTCGATAAGCCCTGCACAGATTTTCGTTACTGCGGCAGGCGTTAAGCCGAGCTTTGTTGCAAGCTCCTTACGCGAAAGCTCACCCTCGCGGCAAAGCGTGTAGAGAATAAGTGAGCGATTTTCAATTTTAACTGACTGAAGGTTTAGCGCCTTTGTCATATTATCCCTACTTTATTAACAGCGACACACCGCTGATACCCATAAGCACATACGTTATTATCATAAACCAGCGCTTGTTTATATGACGGAATATCAGATTTCCGATAAAAAGTGCCGCAAACAGAATTATTATGCTTATTCCCGAAAGAATAAGCGTTTTTGTATCGAAATATCCCGACCTTACGTCAGAGAAAAGAATTATTGAATTAAGCACGCACCACGTTGCCGAAACGGTTACTCTGAACTCGTCACGTCCCTTCAGATGCTCTGAGGCGTAAACAACCATAAGCGGACCGCCACACGAAAACATACCGTGTACAATGCCCGCAATAATAAGCACGAAAAACGACCAGATACCAGTTTTGCTTCCTCCCTCGCTGAGCGCCTTTTCCCTTTTTTCCTTATATTTTTTAGAAAAGGAATGGTGACATCCGAGCGCCATAAAGCCGATAACGATTACGCCGAGCAGCTTATAAAGCAAATCAGGGCTGACGCTAAAGGAGTGTACAACAATAAAGCCCGCAACCATACCGACAAGCATAACAAGAATAATACGGAAAAATTCCTTTTTATTCAGCGCCTTTCGGTTGATTGTCACGACGCCGATTGACACCACGATACCGAGCAGATTAAGTATCGGCTTTGCAGTGTCATATCCCACAAGCATTATTGAAAACGGCATAGCAAGCACCGTGCCTGCAAAGCCCGTGATGCATTGGATAACGTTTGAAACAAGAACTACAAAAAAGAACAGAAATTCTTTAACGC
>JAFWKC010000141.1 GCA_017514345.1 Eubacterium sp. | reverse complement strand
TGTTTTTAGTCGTCTTGTTAGTAACGTAGACGTAGTACTTCGACGCGCCTTTGTACTTATCCCACGAAAACGTCATCGATTCCTTAGTTCTCGAGGTCAGCTTAATCTGCTTTTTTGCCTGCGTAGTAGTCGTTGTCGGGACGGTAGGCACGGTACATTTTTCTGCAGGCATATTGTTAAACACGGGAATATAGAAGGTATGCTTGTCGCTGAGAATACCTGCGCTGTTGTACGCCTTGTACGTCATTGACGATTCGCTCGACGGAGCGGCAACGGTAGTCGTGTATTCGTGTCCGTAAAGCGCGCCGCTTGCCGAATTGACGTTAAACTTCTGAAGATATCCCGTATACTGATGCGTTCTGTAGCCGTCCTTAATATACTGTGCGCCGTAATAAATCGTATGATACGGCGTAGTCCACGGTCTGCCGTAATTAGTATACGTCGTACGCAAGTCGTCTTTATGGATATATCCCATATCGCCGTTAGTCGAATACGTCGTGCCGCTCTTATTATAGAGCTTTACGTAGTAATAATCGCCCGAAACGCCGCGGTATGCAACGTACTGCTGGTCGGCAACTGCTTTCGTCGTGCCGTTGCCTGGACCAGAATAAAGCGTGGTTGCCTTATTTGTGCGAAGGAAGCCGTTAGCCCATTCAAGTCCCATAGTGGCTGTTGAATTAGCGCCGATGTTGTAATAATTATATATACCGATAAACGGCTCTCTCGTGCCGCAGGCGCCGCCTGCAGTCGGCGTCTTTGAGCCGCCAACCTCCTGAACAATCTTTGACGCAAGATAGTATGCGCTCATATCGTTGTCCTTTGCAGCCTGCATAATAGCGTCGGAATACTTGACCGTGTTACCGTTAATATAGAAGGTCGACGCGCCGCCGCTTGTATTGGTATAAGTGATATTTGCGTTTTTCATCCAGCTTGACGAAATAATGCTATCCACTCCCGACTGCGTTTGCGAAGAGCTGTAGCCAATGCTTTCAAACTGAAAAATATACTTTTCGCTCAGCCAGTTGCGCGGGTCCATATAGTATTTGACTGCAGCCTCTGAAGCGCAGACCCAGTTTGGACTGAGCTGAATAACGTAGCTTCCGTTTTTCTTGCACTTTGAGCATTGACAGTAATAGTTGTCATTAAGCGAAGATGACTTTTCGATAACCTGCTGAGAGTGCATAACAGAGCGCTCGCCTGCCGCGGCAGCTTCCCAGTCGAGATTTGTTTTAAACGCCTTGAATTCCCACTTAGGATACTTATTATGAAGCTCCACAAGCGAAGCTATATAGCTTTCTGGAAAGCCCTGCGAGCGCAGAGTAGCCGCGTAATCGGCGGCGTCAGCGCAAAAAGCAAGCGGAGTCATAACCGAAAAGCACATAATAATTGAAAGAATAAGCGATAAAAATTTCTTTGTCATAACAATTACCTCTTAACTTTTATGATAACATTTTGTAACTTTTTTGTCAATTAATAATCTTTTATCTATTATATTTCCAAATAATAACAAATAGACTGATTTTTTTACAAAATACTTGCTTATTGAGCAAAGTTTTTATATAATAAACTCAGAAAACAAAGGAGATAAATGATATGCCAGGCAAAAAATCTGAAACCATTAAAAAATGTGAATCAGAGCTGAAAAAAGTTTTACAGCATAATATTGCCGAAATAAGATATAACCGCAAAGTAACTCAGCATACGATTTCAAAGGCTCTCGGTATTTCGCGCGAAACGTATTCAAATTACGAAAACAGGACTATTCCGCCGCAATATCTTATTTACCAGCTTGCAAAGGTTTACAACGTGTCGCCAAGCGTATTTTATGACGAAAACCTTGACGTTGAAAAGCTGTTTGTAGAAAACGACAACAGCGAGATTTACGGTGAAAACAGCTTTATCGATTTGTCGGACGACGAAAAGCTGTTTGTTATGAAGATAAGACAGCTCAACAAAAAAGACCGCGAAAAGCTACTCAAGGAAATTAACTCTATATTGGATTAAGGCCAATAAAAATGAAGCAGAGAATTCTCTGCTTCTTTTTCTTTTATATTGCTTCTTTAATGGCTGCTAAGAGCTCATCGTATGTTTCAAAAGCAGGAAGCTCAGGATAATCCTTTTTAATCTGCTCCGTGCTTCTGAAAAGGAAGCCTGCCTTGCTCGCCTGAATCATACCGAGGTCGTTAAAGCTGTCGCCGCTCGCAATCGTTTCAAAGCCAATGGACTGAAGCGCTCTGACAGTTGTGAGCTTTGATTTTTCGCATCTCATCTTAAAGCCTGTTACCTCGCCGCCGTCGCCGATAATCAGCTCGTTACAGAAGATTGTCGGATAGCCGAGCTTTTCCATAAGAGGTGCCGCAAACTGAGTGAAGGTATCGCTGATGATAATAACCTGACCGAGCTTGCGAAGCTCGTCGAGGAATTCCCTTGCGCCCTCCATAGGCTCAATTTTTCTTATCGTGTCCTGAATTTCGCTAAGTCCGAGACCGTGCTCCTTAAGGATAGCAAGGCGGTAATTCATAAGCTTGTCGTAATCGGGCTCGTCACGAGTCGTGCGCTTAAGCTCGGGGATGCCGCTTGCCTCGGCAAAAGCAATCCATATTTCGGGCACGAGAACGCCCTCTAAATCAAGACATACAATATGCATAAAAGTGTCCTCCTAATTAAGTTTATTTAAAGAATAAAGGTAATTTTTCAAGATAGAAAATATCGTCGCGGTCTGCGCTGTCGCCCTCTGCAAGAGGCGCACAGCAGCCTACGATGTCGCCGTCAAACTTCTTTACAAGCTCAACAACTGCCTTCAGGCTCTCGCCCGTTGATATTACGTCGTCAACGATAAGAACTCTTTTGCCTTTGAGCAAGTCGCCGTCCTCGTGGCCAAGATAGAGCGTCTGCTCCTTCTGGGTTGTAATCGAGGTAACGGAAACCTTTACGGGATTATCCATATAAACCTTTACGGATTTGCGCGCAACGATATACTTCTTGCCGCTCTGCTTGCTCATTTCGTATGCAAGCGGAATTGACTTTGCTTCGGGAGTTACGATGTAATCGAACTCGGGCGCTTTTTTTAAAAGCTCCTCGGCGCATTTTTCTGCAAGCTCAACGTCGCCGAAAAGAATGAACGCCGCAATATCAAGATTATCGGAAACGGAGAACTTCTGAAGCTGTCTTGTGAGTCCTGCAATATGCAGCTCGTAAAATTCCTTATCTTTTCTTTTCATATCGTTTGTAATCATATAAGACCCTCTCCTAACTTAACGCCGCCGATAAGGTGGAAATGAAGATGCATAACCGTCTGACCTGCGTCAGCGCCGCAGTTATTAATAATTCTGTATGACTCGATACCCTGCGACTTAGCGATTTCGCCGAGCTTTTCAAAGATGTGAGCAACGTATTTGCTGTTTTCAGCGTTAACGTCGTTTGCACACTCGATATGCTCCTTCGGTACTGCGAGAATATGAACGGGAGCAACTGGATTTAAGTCCTTGAAAGCAACCATCATATCGTCCTCGTAAACCTTAGTTGAGGGAATGTTGCCGTTTATTATTTCACAAAATACACACATAGTTATACTCCTAACCTAAGATATTTCTTACAATATCGGCTGTTGCAGCAACTGCGCTGTCGAGCTTGGACAAATCCTTTGCTCCTGCCATAGCAGAGTCTGGACGTCCGCCGCCGCCACCGCCAGCAAGCTTAGCAACCTCGCGAACAACGTCGCCTGCCTTTACGCCCTTGGCGATTGCGTTTTTACCACAGATAGCAACGATTGTAGCCTTTTCGCCGTTAGTGCCTGCGATAATCGCAACGGCATTGTCATTAGACGCCTTCAAATCGTCGCCCATAGAACGCAGAGCGTCGGGCGTCGTGCCTTCAATTTTTGCTGTGAGCACTTCAAGTCCGTCGATTATTTCGGGGGCCGAGAACATATCGGCACTCTTGAGCTTTGTAATTTCAGCGTTGAGCGACTGAATTGCCTTCTGGCTTTCCTTTGCTTCTGCGATAAGTGAGTTAACCTTGTTAATAACGTCGCTTTCGCCTGACTTGAGAGCTGATGCGAGAGTCTTGACGGTCATCTCCATACCCTTCATAGCGGCAAGAAGGTTAAAGCCTGTGAGTGCAGTAATTCTTCTTACGCCGCTTGCAACGGACGATTCCGTTACAATCTTGAACAGTCCGAGCTCGCCGCTGTTAGAAACGTGTGTGCCGCCGCAGAACTCAGTAGAAAAATCACCTGCCTTGACAACGCGTACAACGTCGCCGTACTTTTCGCCGAAGAGCATCATAGCGCCCATCTTCTTTGCCTCTTCAATAGGCATTTCGAGCATTTCGACTGGAGATGCGCTGATAATAAAGCTGTTAACGAGCAGCTCAATTTCTGCTATTTCTTTATCTGTAAGAGCGTTAAAGTGCGTAAAGTCAAAACGAACGAGCTTTTCATCAACGAGCTGTCCAGCCTGCTCAACGTGATTGCCGAGCACCTGGCGCAAAGCAGCCTGAAGAAGGTGCGCCGCAGTATGATTACGCATAATAGCGCGTCTGCGCATTTCATCAATCTCTGCACTAACCTTGTCGCCTTTTGATATTACGCCTGAACGAACCTCGCCGCTGTGAATATAAACGCCGTCGTCGTTCTTGTTAGTATCAAAAACTGAAAAAGCATTGTCACCGCCGACTATAACGCCCGTGTCGCCAACCTGACCGCCCGAAACGGCATAGAAAGGCGTTTTGTTGAGAACTACCGCGCCCTTTTCGCCAGCGCCGAGCATATCAACAAGCTCGCCGTCGCTGTTAATAAGCGCCATAACCTCTGCTTCGGCAGTAAAATCAGTATAGCCCGTAAATACGGTAGGCTCAGTTTCTATCTTAACAGAGCCGCCCTTCCATGCGTCAGCGCCTGCGTCCTTGCGCGCTGCGCGGGCAGTTTTCTTCTGATTATCAAGAAGCTCAGCAAAGCGCGCTTCATCAACCTCAATTCCACGCTCTGCAAGAATATCCTTTGTAAGGTCGAGCGGGAAGCCGTAAGTGTCATTAAGCTTGAACGCGTCGTCGCCGCTGAAAATACCGTCCTTGATATTCTTCATATGCTCTTCAAGAAGCTCAAGTCCAGCGTCGATTGTCTTGCCGAAGGACTCCTCTTCTGAAAGGATAACCTTTTTGATAAGCTCCGCCTTGTCCTTAAGCTCAGGATAAGCAGTTTCATTTTCCTTGATTACGGTGTCGCATACCTTATAGAGAAACGGTTCTGTAACGCCGAGAAGCCTGCCGTGACGGCAAGCGCGGCGGATAAGACGCCTGAGAACGTATCCCCTGCCGCCGTTTGACGGAATTACGCCGTCGCCAATCATAAAGGTTGACGAGCGAACGTGGTCGGTGATAACGCGGAGCGACACGTCCTTCTTTTCGTCATCGTGATATTTAACTCCCGAAATTTCGGAAATTTTCTTCATTATATTCTGAACGGTGTCAACCTCAAAGATATTGTCAACGCCCTGCATAATGCAGGCAAGACGCTCCAGTCCCATACCCGTATCGATATTAGGATGCTCAAGCGGCGTGTAGTTGTTGTTACCGTCGTTGTCAAACTGTGTGAAAACGTTGTTCCAGAACTCAGTAAAACGGTCACATTCGCAGCCAGGCGCGCAGTCGGGCGAACCGCAGCCGTACTTTTCGCCGCGGTCAAAGTAAATCTCGCTGCACGGTCCGCAAGGGCCAGAGCCGTGCTCCCAGAAGTTATCCTCCTTGCCAAGGCGGACGATGTGCGACGGGTCAACGCCGTTTTGCTTCGTCCAGATTTCAAACGCCTCGTCGTCGTTTTCGTATATAGTTACGTAAAGCTTGTCGACTGGCATATCAAGCACGTCCGTGCAGAATTCCCACGCCCAGGCAGTAGCCTCCTTCTTGAAATAATCGCCGAAGGAGAAATTGCCGAGCATTTCAAAGAACGTGCCGTGACGGTCAGTTTTACCAACCTGCTCTATATCAGGCGTTCTGATACACTTCTGACACGTGGTAACGCGCTTTCTCGGCGGAGTTACCTCGCCTGTAAAATACTTTTTCATCGGAGCCATACCCGAATTAATCAGAAGCAGGCTCTTGTCGTTGTTCGGAACAAGAGAAAAGCTCGGAAGCCTGAGATGTCCCTTGCTCTCGAAGAAAGAGAGATATTTTTCTCTTAAATCATTGAGTGATGTCCATTCCATATATGTTATACCTCGTAGGTTTATTAAACGATATAAGCGTGACAAACGCCGCGATTAATAATTTAACCGCAGCGTCAATCATCATAAATTAGAGCTTTTCTACAATCTTTGCAAGTTCCTGAAGCTCTTCCTTAGAAAAGGTTAAACCTTTGCTCATCTTGTCGTGCTCAGGTGACCAGTCTCTTACGTCAACCTTTGGCTCACGACCGTTCCAGGAAATCATATTAACCTCTCTTGTCCAGCCTCTTGCAGTTTCGCTGATAACGCCGAGGTGCTCTGTGATTTCGTACTTGATTTCAGGCATTTTACACTCCTCCTTTTTTTATGTATTTATAAAGAAATTCATTACAAATTACTTACTATTTCTTTTGTATCCTGTGCAATCATCAGCTCCTCGTCAGTTGCAAGGATAAATACTCTTACGTTGCTGTCAGACTTGGTAAGCTCAGCCTCTGCGCCTTTTACTGTTGCAGCGTTGACATCCTCGTTGATTTCAACGCCGAGGAAGCCGAGATATGAGCAAATCTTTGAACGAAGCCATACGCCGTTTTCACCGATACCGCCTGTAAACACGATAGCGTCAACGCCGTTCATAGCCGCTGCATACGATCCGATGAACTTAGCAATCTGATAAGCCTGCATCTCGTGAGCGAGAATAGCTCTTTCGTTGCCCTCCTTTTGAGCCGCGCAGATATCTCTGTCATCAGAGGATACGCCCGACACAGCGTTTACACCTGATTTTTTATTAAGGATAGCATCCATTTCATCAGGAGTGAGGTTTTCCTGCTTCATAATAAATGTAACAGCCGACGGGTCAACTGCGCCCGAGCGTGTACCCATCATAAAGCCGTCAAGCGGTGTGAAGCCCATTGATGTATCGATAACCTCGCCGTTTTTAACAGCGGCGATTGACGAGCCGTTACCGAGGTGACAGGTAATTGTCTTGATGTCCTCAAACTTTTTGCCCATCTTGTCGGCTACTCTGTGAGATACGAACTTATGCGAGGTGCCGTGGAAGCCGTACTTACGCACGCCGTACTTTTCGTAATACTCATACGGCAAAGCGTACATATAAGCCTTGGCAGGCATTGTTGAATGGAAGGCCGTATCAAAAACGAATACCTGAGGCACATCCTTGCCCACTACGTTAACGCAAGCCTCATAGCCCTGAAGATTTGCAGGATTGTGAAGCGGTGCAAGCGGTGAGAGCTTCTTAACGGTTTCTACAACGTCGTCGTCAGCAAGAACCGACTTCTTGTACTTGTCGCCGCCCTGTACTACGCGGTGACCGATAGCATCAATATCGCTGAAGGAATTAACAACCTTATGCTCGCCTTCAGAAATAAGATATTTAACCTCGTTAAATGCGTCGGTATGAGTCGGAAGCTCTTTATCGTAAGTGAACTTGTCGCCGCCTACCTTTAAAATAACGTTTTCTTCGCCGCCCTCGATTTTGAGACCGATTCTCTCGATAGCGCCTTTACAAAGAACTGATTCATTTGTCATATCCATCAACTGATACTTCAGTGATGAACTGCCACAGTTAATAACAAGGATTTTCAAAACTGTAACCTCCATACTTGAAATATACTTTAACATCATTTATAATATAATATATAATAGTATAATGTCAAGTAAAAATAATAATTTAAGGGAATTTTTTATGATTTTCGGTATAATTTGCGAGTTTAACCCCTTTCACGCGGGACATAAATACCTTATAGACACCATCAAAGGCGAGGGCGACGGCGTAATATGCGCTATGAGCTCAAGCTTTGTTCAGCGCGGCGAAGCGGCGGTATACACAAAATTTGACAGGGCAAAAGCTGCCGTAGAAAACGGCGCGGACCTTGTAATCGAGCTTGTAACTCCCTGCGCCGTTCAGTCGGCGCAGCGCTTTGCCGAGTGCGGAGTGAAGCTGCTTGAAGCGACAGGAATATGCGACACGATAGCCTTCGGCGCGGAATGCGGCGATACAGAGGCGTTAAAGGCAGTTGCAAACGAGATAAAGGAAAAGGACGCAGAAATAAAAAAAGCGCTCAAGGGCGGCTGCTCATACCCTGCTGCAAGGCGTCAGGTTGTAAGCTCTCCCCTGCTCGACACGCCGAATAACATTCTTGCAATTGAATATCTTTCCTGCACAAAGCTAAACGCTGTTGCCGTTGAGCGCATAGGTAAAGGTCACGACAGCGACGACGAGCTATACAGCGCAAGCGAAATAAGAAAGCGCCTTGCTGATAAGGCTGAGCTGAAAAACTGCGAAACCGCAGTGCTTTACAAGCTTCGTACAATGAGCGAAGCAGATTTTGCAGAAATTGAGGACGTAAGCGAGGGGCTTGAAAACCGTATCGTTCAGGCGCTCAAAACTGCAAGAAGTCTTGAAGGGCTTTACGACGCGATAAAGACGAAGCGTTATACTCATTCGAGGATAAGGCGCATTATTCTTCGCGCATATCTTGGCATAAACCGCGGCACAATCAGCACGCCGCAGTATATCAGAGTGCTTTCGATGAACGAAAAAGGCAAAGAAATGCTGTCCGAAATTGCAAAGTTCGGCACGCTACCTATCGTAAACAAATACAAGGACGCAAAGGAAATCGGCGGCAAGGTGCTTGAACAGTTTGAAAACGAGAGCCTATACACCGATATTCACGCGCTGTGCTTCAAGGAGCCGCTGCCCTGCGAAGCGGACAAAACCTTCAGGCTTTCAATTGTTAACGGCATTAAATAACTCTTTACCTGAGCGTTACATTTTTCCCTTTATTTTTTAACAAAAGTGTGTTATTATATTATATGTATAGAAAATTAAGAAGGAAGTAGCTATGACATTCCAATTATTAGCGCTGAATTTTCAGTTCAGATACATAAGAAATCTTATTAACACAATAGTTGACTACGCCAATCAGATTAAGGGGCTTTTCGGCTCGTTCGGCATAATAGACCTGATTGACATACTGTTCGTTGCTATTGTGCTTTACGTTGTTATCAGAGTCATAAGAGAAACGCGCGCTATGCAGCTTGTTAAGGGTATTATTTTCCTCGGTGCGTTGTACGTTGTCGTTAATTTCCTCGGAATGAGCGCTTCGAGCTATATTTTTAAGGAGATATTCTCAAGTATTCTGATTATCATTGTAATTCTGTTCGGTCCAGAAATCAGAAGCATACTCGAACAGATGGGTACGGGAGCTGCAAAAAGCGGACTAAGGGCTATTTTTGCTTCGGGCGCCGCGCCAGAAATCGGAATGATGAGGCGCGCTATTGACGCAGTATGCAAGGCGTGTGCAGAAATGAGCGACGACAAGATTGGCGCGCTTATCGCGTTTGAAAACGAAACGATGCTCGGAAACATCATCGACACGGGCACAAAGATTGACGCAACGCCCTCAAAAGCGCTGATTGAAAACATCTTTTTCCCGAAATCCCCTCTTCACGACGGCGCTATGATTATCAGAGGTGCAAAGGTTTTCGCCGCAGGCTGTATTCTTCCGCTCACGCGCGACAACGTGGCATCCTCGCTCGGAACGAGGCACAGAGCCGCTATCGGACTGATTCAGGAAAGCGACGCTATCGTCGTTATCGTCAGCGAGGAAACTGGCTCAATCAGCATAGCGCAAAACGGCAATCTTCAGCGCGATATTTCGACGGGTGACCTTCGTGACATTCTCGAAAAGGAGTTTACGCCGTCAGCGTCTGACTCCAACGAAAAAATCCTCAAAAAATTTGTAAGGAGGATTAGAAAATAATGGCTAAGAAAAAATCTGGATTTTCAATACGTAAGCTCGTTTTTAACGACAAGTATCTTATAATTCTTTCGCTTCTTCTTGCAGTTATCGTGTGGATTGTTACCTCGCTTAATATCGGTACTGAGGAAAACAAAATCGTCAAGGTGAGCGTTCCAATAAAGCTCGGCGACGAGGTATCGGAGCAGCTCGGTATGCAGTATTACACGCTACAGGACACTATCGACATCAGCGTAACCGTATCGGGTGCGAAATACGCTATAGGTCAGGTAACGGAAAACGACCTTTCGATAAAATTTGACACAAGCAACGTAAACCGTACGGGCGAGCAGTCAATACCTATTCTCGTTACAAAGAAGAACAATCAGCTTGATTTTACCGTCACAAGCACTTATCCCGCTGCTGTCGACGCGTTCTTTGACGTAAACGAAAGCAAGAACTTTGACCTTTATCTGAAATACGACGAGAACGCTGTATCAAAGGGCTACACCTTCGGCGAGCCTATACTCAGCGAGGATAAAATAAACATCAGCGGACCGAAAACGTACGTTGATAAAATTGAAAGAGCCGTTGTCGACGTTGATTTCGGCTCAGAAACGAAGCTGACTCAGCCGTACAAGGCAGAATGTCCTATAACTGTTGAAGGCCTTGGCGTAGAAACAAGCTATCTAAGATTTGCAGACAAGGACGACACGAGCGAAACTATCAGCAACGTTGCAGTTACGCTTCCCGTTCTAAAGGTTACCGAGCTTCCCGTTTCTGTCAACGTTGATGATATGCCTGAGGGCTTTGACGAAAGCAACCTGACGCTTGAATACAGCGAAAAGACGATTACCGCAGGCGTTCTTGAAAGCGCAGGAATTACTCAGGCTGTTATCGGCACTATAGATTTCAGCGAAATCAAGGAAGGCAAAAACAAATTTGCTTTTGACGTAACTAACCTTGAAGGCATAACCGTTCTTGACGAGGATTTAGACGAGATTACTGTTACGGCAAGGCTGAGTAACGATTACACCGAAAAAACGGTTACAATCAATCCTGCCGACATTTCTATCACGGGCGTGTCAGCCGATTCAGAGGCTACGCTCAAGCACCTCAGCTCAAGGCGCGTTACGGTATTAGTTCCCGACAAAAACAAGAAGGACGACGTCACCGTTAGCGTTGTATGCGATTTAGGCGGCGCAAATGAAAGCGGAACTTATCCGCTGACAATTACGGTTAACGGAATAGAATCCGCCTGGGTTTACGGCGAATATACGGCTGATATTACCGTTGTTACAGACTAAATAACACATTATTAAAGGGCATCCAAACGGATGCCCTTTAACTATTT
>JAFWKC010000140.1 GCA_017514345.1 Eubacterium sp. | reverse complement strand
CAAGCTCAAGCCTGCTTTCAAGCAGGTCTGCGATGGCTACTCTTGCCCCCATAGCCTTTGCCTTGATTAATGCAAAAAGACCGATAGGACCTGCACCCATAATAAGAAGGTTGTCGCCCTCTTTAACCTCTGCTCTTGAAAGCGCGTGAGCGCTGATTGAAAATGGCTCAATGAGCGCAAGCTCTTTTGCAGAAAGACCTTTTCCGTTAATAAGCCTTTCAACAGGCATTGTTATGTATTCCTGAAAGCTTCCGTCGCGCTGAACGCCCATAGTCTGATTATCGTGACAAGCGTTTACTATACCGCGTTTGCAGGCGTAGCATTCTCCGCAGTTAAAATATGGATTACAGGTGATAATATCGCCTGCTTTGAAGCCTTTGTCGTTTTCTGGAACCTCTACAATCTGTGCAGAAAATTCATGACCTGGAATTCTCGGGTAGGTTGTAAACGGCTGATTTCCCGTGTATGAAGCTACGTCAGCGCCGCAAATTCCGCAGTACAGCACTCTTAGAAGCGCTTCGCCTTCCTTAGCTACGGGCATTTCTTTTTCGATAACTTTGATTTCAAACGGTTTTGTTATTTCTATTACTTTCATATTATTTATACTCGTCTATGTATTCTTTATTCCAAATTACAGCAGTTTTCAGCGGAGCTGCTTTGCTGTAAATTTTGTTATTATATGCATCTATCGGGTCAGAGATGAATTCTTCCTTGTCAATAAGCTCGACGACCTCGTCAAATTTGCTCTTGCAAAGTATTTGTATTGCTTCCTCCATATGCTTTTGAGTAAAATTGATAGAGGAGAGGATAACGTGGTTTTTGAAGCCGAACGGCATTGTGTCAAATTCAACCTTCGGACCGAGTGAAAAGCTGTCGTAAATACCGTTACAGCCGAGCACCTCGTTATCAAAAGCAATTCTGCTTTCAACCTGATTACCGCTTGTTCCGACAAATACGGAGCAGTTTCCGCCGAAATAATCCTTGATTTTGTCAGCAATTTCACCTTTGCTGAGGTTAGACGCGCTCAGATAATCTGCATTCATATTATCCTTTGCAAATTTTACCTTCTGGCTGTCCTCACTGCTTCGTGCGACAAATAGGATTTTAGCGTCGGGATGATTACGCCTAATCTGGTCGCCGATGAAAAGTCCAGTCGTGCCAAGACCGTAAATGACAGTTTTGTTAAACGTTTCGTTCTTTGCAATAGCGCGCGCCTCCTGCTCAGAGCACTTTTCGCGTGCCATAACTACTCTGAAATTCTGCGCTTCACCGATATCGCACATTCTTTCGTGCTGGAAAATAGCGCAGGCGTACGGGTCACAGAAAACAAGCTTTTTTGCAACTGAAAGCGGAAGTCTGTCAAGCTTTTCGTATTCCGACGGAATATGAAGCAGCATATCAGGATTAAAGTAGTTCTTGTCACAGAACAGTCCGTCAGCCTTGTCACAGCCGTACTCAAAGTATGTTTCATCCTCGGTAAAGCGTGTAGGGTCGTAGCTGTCGCCGCCGCGAATAAGAACTATTGCGAAGCGCTCTTCATCAGGCACCCACACAACGCCCTCGTGACCGTTAATCAGCCTTTTCTCGCCAAACGGGAACTTTGCGTCAAGCTCACTGTTTTCACCCATTTTCATTAGCGCGAAATCAGTACCGCAAAATCCGCAGAATACAGGATTGCAGATTTTACCCGCTTTCTTTTCCTCGCCGCGAAGCCTTTCGCGAGGGGGATTGATGATGTTGATTTCGCCGTATCTGAGCGGCTTTTCCTTGTCGTTAACAAAATATGTACCGTAAGTATTCATTTTGTCACCTCTCTATACCAATTTACTTATGTACTTTGGTTCGTCGATTATGATTGACGGATGTTCTGCAAAAAGCTCCTCAAAGGAGCGGAAGCCCCACGTTACGCCTACTGCTTCAATTTTTGCATTTTTAGCCGTTTTCATATCGACGTTGCTGTCGCCGAAGTATATCGCTTCGTCGGGTGAACATCCGACTGCTTCAAGCGCGAGCAGGGTTGAATACGGGTCTGGCTTCGTAGGCTTGCCGTCGACAACGCCTGAAATGAAGTCAAAGCAGTCGCTTCCGAATATATGCTCAACCATATTCTTCGCCGCTTCGTTCGGCTTGTTCGTAACTACACAGAGCTTCAGTCCTGCTTTTTTCAGAATATCAAGCTGTTCCTTAATGCCGTCGTATGCGTAAGCGTTATCCAGCATTGTTTCGCTGTATATCACCTTGAATTCTGCGTAAATCTTGCTTAGCTCTTCTTCACTCAGCTTTCCGCCGAAGGCTCTGTCTACAAGCTTTTTTGCGCCGTTGCCGACAAATTTCTTGTAATCTGCTTCGTTCCATTCGTATTTATACCCATACTTTTGAAGCAGCGTATTGCACGTAGCGCCTAAATCATCAATAGTATTAACGAGCGTGCCGTCTAAATCAAAGACGGCGCATTTTATTTTATTTTCCATATAAGTCGCTTAAATCCTGTTCCTTGCTTTTCTTTTTCTTGTTTATGAATGCGGCAAAAAGTATTATTACGACTGCAATAGCAATTATAGCAGAAGCTGTGTATATCGTCCGTTCGTCCTTTTGCTTTTTTATAGAAAGCTTTCCGCCTTTAACCTGATTCCATAGCGTGCTCTGAAGCTCAAGAATATTCTGCGGAAGATTCTTAAACGGCTGTGACTTCGGAATTACTTCAGGATATATTGCCTTGCTTCCGTAAAATGACGATTCCTCATTTTCTTTAACGGTATAGTTTGCGGACTCATAATAAATGTATTCTGCATTTTCAAAAGCGACCTCTGGCTCGTGCATAAAGTTGATGAAAGCCTCGGCGCCTTTCTTGTTCTGAGCGCACGTCGGCACGCAGAACGCGTCCCAGTACTCGTTAACGCCTTCCTTTGGGAAGCAGAAGGCAAGGTCGCTGTTGTTTTCTATCATCAGCTCAAAGTCGCCCGCATAATACGTAGCAAAGGCGTATTCGCCTGATTCCATAAGGTTGAAAACCTCGTCCATAACGTAAACGGGATTTACGGCGTCCTTTTGCTTTGCAAGTAACTCTGCGGCGTCAACCCAGTCCTGCTCGTTGGTCGAGTTCAAATCCTGACCTAATACAGCCTGTGCAATTGCAAACGCGTCGCGCGAGTTATTGAACATCAGCACCTTGTCCTTGTACTGCTCGTCCCAGAGCACAGACCAGGAGTCGGGTGCTTCCTTTACAAGCGCCGTGTTGTAAATAAGAATTGTTCGTCCAGTATTGAAACCGACTGAATACGTGTTGTCGGGGTCGTAATAGAGGTCTTTACAGCTGTCGCTGATGTATTTAAAATTCGGGATATTGTTAAAGTCGAGCGGCAGTAACAGCTTTTCGTCAATAAGGCGTTCAATCATATAGTCCGACGGCGTAATAACGTCGTAAGATACGCCGCCGCCGATTAGCTTAGAATACATATTTTCATTAGATTCAAAGTTGGAATAATTGACCTTTGCGCCCGTAAGACGTTCAAATTCGTGAACAACGTCCATCGAGCCGTCCGAGCCGTCCGAAATATAGTCACCCCAGTTGTACACGTTAACCGTAGTGCCCTGAAGCCCTAAGCTCTTATAATAATCAATCTGTTCCTGTGAAAAGTACTCATCCTCAGCATTAGCGCAAAACGCAGCGGTTATAATACTAAGCGCAATAATAAGCGCAAAAAGGGAAGAAAGCTTTTTCATATCTTGTTTTCTCCCTTCTTATCCGCCTTGCTCTGTGCTACGTTCATAAGAATAAGAAGTATGAGTATTACAACGAACATAAGCGTTGAAAGAGCGAACATATCTGGCTTAACTCTTTTTTTTGTAAGCGAGAAAATATAAATTGGGAGCGTCTGAAACGACGGTCCGTTTGTGAAATATGAAATTATAAAGTCGTCAAGCGAAAGCGTAAACGACATAACTGCGCCCGTTATGATACCACTCATAATATCTGGCATAACTACCTTGAAAAAAGCCGAAACAGGCTTGCAGCCGAGGTCGACTGCCGCTTCGTATACGTTCATATCGAACTGCCTTAGTTTAGGCATAACGTTAAGTATTACATAAGGCAGGCAGAACGTAACGTGCGCTATCAGAAGCGTTGTAAAGCCAAGTACCTCGTTTCTGTGAACGAGCGTTCCTGCGAAAACAAACAGAAGCATCATAGAAATACCCGTTACAATTTCGGGGTTCATAAGCGGGATGTTGGTAGCCGTTTTCATCGCGTTTTTGTACAGCTTGTTTTTTGACTGGAACAGTCCTACAGCCGCCATAATACCGAGAACGGTAGATACAGCAGTAGTTGCAACAGCAAGAACAACAGTGTTCTTGAGTGCCGTCATAGCTGCGTTGTCGCGGAACATCTCTGCCCACCAGTAGGTCGACAGTCCGCTCATCTGATAGGTGCTTGTCGACGCGTTGAACGAAAACACCATCATTACGATAATCGGCGCATAGAGAAATACGAATATCAATAGCATATAAAGCATAGACAGGGGAGTGCGTTTTTTGTTCATATAACCATACCTCCCTCTGTGTTTCTGCCGTCGTCAAAGTGATTCATAACGCCAAGACAAATAAATATCAGTATCATAAGCACAAAGCTGAGCGCCGCGCCTAAGTTATAATTGTTGGCAGTCTGGAACTGCGATTCAATAACGTCGCCGATAAGCACAATCTGGCCGCCGCCGAGCTTCTGAGTAATATAAAACGTAGATACGCACGGTACGAATACCATTGTTACACCGCTTAAAAGTCCAGGGAGTGACAACGGTAGCACAACGCGTCTGAAGGTCTGATATTTATTAGAGCCTAAATCCTGCGCCGCTTCAAGAAGCGAATAATCGAGCTTTGAAAGCACTGAATATATAGGCAGTATCATATACGGTAAAAAGTTATACACCATACCGAGTATTACTGCAAACGGCGTATTAATAAGGTGAGCAGGCTCAATGTGAAGAAAAGAAAGAAATCTGTTAATAACGCCCGTGTCACCGAGAATCGTCATAAGCGAATACGTCCTGATAAGGAAATTCATCCACATCGGAAGCATTACCAAGAGAACAATAGTTCTTTGCGTCCGTTCGGAATGCTTTGACAGAAAGTACGCAAACGGATAACCGAGAATAAGACATATTGCAGTAGCCGCAAGTCCGTAAAGAACTGAGAGCAGGATTGTAGAAAAATATGACGGTATCTGTGCAAAGTTGCTTACCGTAAATGCGCCGCTCTT
>JAFWKC010000139.1 GCA_017514345.1 Eubacterium sp. | reverse complement strand
TATAAAATAAATACCAGCCGTGGAAACGACTGGTATTTTTGTTTGCTTTTTCTATTTTGCGATATCCGAGGTTCTGCTTTCGCGGATGATGTTAACCTTGATTTGTCCAGGATAATCCATCTCGTCCTCGATTCTCTTGACGATTTCGCGTGCAACGAGCGGCATTTTGTCGTCGCTGACAACCTCGGGCTTAACCATAACTCTGACCTCACGGCCCGCCTGGATAGCGTAAGCCTTTTCAACGCCCTCAAAGCTTGTTGAAATCTCCTCAAGCTGCTGCAGACGCTTGATATAATTTTCGATATTTTCGCGTCTTGCACCTGGTCTTGCCGCCGAAACTGCGTCGGCTGCCTGAACGAGGGAGGCAACAACCGTCTTGCACTCAACGTCACCGTGGTGCGCCTGAATAGCGTGAACGATTGCTTCGTTTTCCTTATATTTGCGGGCATATTCAACGCCGAGTGCGATGTGTCCGCCTTCCATTTCGTGGTCAACAGCCTTACCGATATCGTGAAGAAGTCCTGCACGGCGAGCCTGCTTTTCGTCAACGCCGAGCTCTGCTGCCATAAGACCTGCGATATACGATACCTCAAGCGAGTGCTTGAGTACGCTCTGACCGTAAGAGGTACGGTATTTGAGCTTGCCGAGCAGCTTAACGAGCTCAGGATGAATTGAACCGCAGTTCGCGCTGATAACAGCCTTTTCGCCCTCTGCCTTAATAGTCTGCTCAACCTCTTTTTTAGCTTTTTCGTACATTTCCTCAATTCTGGTCGGGTGAATTCTGCCGTCCTGAATGAGCTTTTCAAGCGTAAGCCTTGCAATTTCACGCCTTACGGGGTCAAATGCGCTTACTGTGATTGCCTCAGGTGTGTCGTCAATAATAAGCTCTGCACCTGTGATTTGTTCGATAGAGCGGATATTTCTGCCCTCTCTGCCGATGATACGTCCCTTCATATCGTCCGAAGGAAGGGATACAACATAAACTGTGGTTTCTGCTGTGTGGTCAGCCGCACAGCGCTGAATAGCGGTGCCGATGATTTCTCTTGCCAAAACATCGCTCTGGTCGCGAACCATCTGCTCGTATTCAAGAATACGCTTGCTTTTTTCTACATCAAGCTCTGCTTCAAGGGATTGCAAAAGCTGCTTTTTTGCCTCCTCCTGTGACAGTCCTGATATTCTTTCAAGCATATCAAACTGGCTTTTCTTGATGCCATCGATTTCAAGTAACTTGTCGTCAACCTGCTTAAGCTTTTCGCTTAAATGTTCACTTTTAGATTCAAGTGTGTCGGCTCTTTTGTCGAGGTATTCCTCGCGCTGATTGAGCCTTTTTTCCTGACGCTGAACTTCATTTCGTCTTTCGCGAATATCCTTGTCGGCGTCTGAACGAAGCTTGTGTATTTCGTCTTTTGCTTCGAGAAGCTGAGTCTTTTTGGTAGCTTCAGCCTCTGCTAATGCGTCATTAATAATTTTTGTTGCCTGCTGCTGTGCGGAATCCTTATCCTTGAGCGATTTCTTTTCCTTAAGTAATGCGCCCGAAACAAGACCAAGTGCGCCGCTTATCAGCGCAACAATTATTACCAATATAACCAATACAGGAATTTTTACCATAATCAATAGCACCTCCTTCTGTTTAGATTTTAGATAGTAGCTTTTTTAAAATTTCATCAGAAAAGGTACAGTTTTATGCAATTTAAAGCCCTACAAGCCGATTTGTTACACTTTTGTAAAAAATCGGTATATAGAATTTCCATATTATATTACACCTATATGTAGTATTTGTCAAGGAATTAAATTTGTACAGACAAATATATTTACAATTTGATAACAATTATATTAGCTCTGCAAAACGTGATTTGAAAAAATATGTTGACTTTAACGCTTTTATGTGCTAAACTGTGTCTTGCATTAATACTTTTAAAGAAAAATTTTAAGGAGTGTTTACAAATGAACAAAATTGTTAAAAGAATTCTTGCTGTTTCGCTTTCGGCAATTCTTGCAGGCGGAATGTTAGCAGGCTGTTCTGCAGGCTCAAATGAAAAAGCTGCATCAAAAGGCGACGGAAAGACATATAATATAGGTTTATGTCAGCTTGTACAGCATGACGCTCTTGATAAGGCTGCTCAGGGCTTCCAGGACGCGCTTAAGGAGCTCGGCGACGAGAAGGGCATTACCTTTAATATCGACGTACAGAACGCTTCTGGCGAGGCTGTAAACTGCACGACAATCGCAAATCAGTTCGTATCGAACAACGTTGACCTCGTGGCTGCAGTTGCTACACCTGCTCTTCAGGCTTGTGCAACGGCTACAAAGTCATCAAACATCCCTGTTGTAGCAACGGCTATCACAAACTTCGGCACGGCACTTGACATCAATATGGGCCCGACAGACGCAACAGGCATCAACGTAACTGGTACTCACGACCTCGCTCCACTCGAAAAGCAGGCTGAGCAGGTTACAACTCTCTTCCCAGACGCAAAGAAGGTTGGTATCCTTTACTGCTCTGCAGAGGCTAACTCAAAGTTCCAGTCAGACGGAATGGAAAAGCTCCTCAAGGAAGCTGGTCTTGAAGTAACGGTATTCACTTTTGCTGACTCAAACGATATTCAGGCTGTAGCAAAGAAGGCTGCAGAGGCTTCTGACGTACTTTACATTCCTACTGATAACACAGTTGCATCAAACGGTTCAATCGTTGACAACGCTTGTCAGGACGCTAACACACCTATCATCTCGGGTGAAACCTCAGCTTGTCTTGCATACAACGGCGTAGCAACTTATTCAATTGATTTCTACGAAATCGGCAAGGAAGCTGGTAAGATGGCGTACGAAATCCTCGTTGAGGGCGCTGACGTTTCTACAATGAACATCAGAGAGCCTCAGACGCTCACAGCAGAGTACATTCCTGCTATGGCAGAAAAGTACGGCGTAACATCGATTATTGAAGCTGACGGAAGCTATAAGGTTCTTGAAGCTGAAGAATAATAAACAAAAACTTTGGAGGAAAACAAAATGAACAAAACTGTTAAAAAAGTTCTTGGCATCGGTTTGGCAGTAGCTATGGTCGGCGGTATCTTTGCTGCCTGCACAAACGGCGGAACAAGCGAAGAAACAACTGCAGCTAACGGCGAAGGCGGCAAGACCTTTAACGTAGGTATCTGCCAGCTCGTACAGCACGAAGCACTTGACGCTGCAACAAAGGGCTTCCAGGAAAAGCTTACTGAGCTTGCAGAGGCTGACGGCAACACCGTTAACTTCGACGTTCAGAACGCATCTGGCGAAAGCGCTAACTGCACGACAATCATCAATCAGTTCGTATCAAACAACTCAGACCTTATTATGGCTAACGCAACGCCTGCACTCCAGGCTGCTGCAAACGCTACTGCATCAAACAAAATTCCTGTAGTAGGTACTTCTGTAACTGACTACGGCACAGCTCTTGAGCTTAAGCTTGCTGCAGGCGAGCCAACAGGCATTAACGTTACGGGTGTAAGCGACCTTGCTTCTCTTGAAGAGCAGGCTAACCAGATTACAACTCTCTTCCCAGAGGCTAAGAAGGTTGGCTGCATTTACTGCTCAGCAGAGGCTAACTCAACCTTCCAGGTAGAGGGCATCAAGGCTGCTCTTGACAAGAGCGGTATCGAAACTACCTTCTATTCCTTCGCTGACTCAAACGATATTCAGGCTGTAGCAAAGAAGGCTGCTTCCGAATCAGACGTTATCTACATTCCTACTGATAACACTGCTGCTTCAAACGGTCAGGTTATCGACGTAGCTTGTCAGGAGGCTAACGTTCCGATTATCGCAGGCGAAGAGGGTATCTTCAAGAACACAAACGCTGTTGCAACCTTCTCAATTTCTTACTATGACATCGGTGTTCACGCTGGTGAAATGGCTTACGAAATTCTTTCAAAGGGTACTGACCCTGCAACAATGCCAATCTGGCAGCCAACTGACCTCACATACTATGTAAACGAGGATATGGCTAACAAGTACAACGTAACAGTTCCAGATAATTACACAGCTTACGATTTTTCAGCAGCTGAGTAAAAAACTGTTGACTAATTTACTGCTTTAAAGTATAATAGCAATATTGTAAGAGCAATAGGTTAAGCTTATTGCTCTTATCTTTTGAAAAACCAAGTGAAAGAGGTAATAATTATGGGAGCCTTTGTTAATGCTCTGCCTGGCGCAATCGGGCAGGGACTTATATGGGGTATTATGGCAATCGGCGTTTATATCACGTTTCGCGTGCTTGATTTTGCCGATTTGACCGTTGACGGAACGCTTGCAACTGGCGGCGCTGCGCTCGTTATGTGTATGATGGGCGGAATGAATATTTACGTTGCTATGCTTATTGCATTTGCAGTCGGATGTCTTGCTGGACTTGTCACGGGTATACTTAATACCGTTTTGGGCATACCGCCTATTCTTGCGGGTATTCTGACGCAGCTTGCGCTGTATTCAATCAATCTGAGAATACTCGGAAAATCAAATCAGCCGCTGTCCTCGTACAACTATCACCTTATCGCAAGTATGACGAGCGTTACAAAGGCGATTATAGTTGTATCAATCTTCGTTGTTGCGATTATCGGTATTCTTTACTGGTTCTTCGGCACGGAGCTCGGACACGCAATCCGCGCTACAGGCTGTAACATAAATATGGCAAAGGCAAACGGTATCAATACTGATTATTCAAAGATTATCGGTCTTGTTCTTTCAAACGGTCTTGTTGCTCTTTCGGGCGGACTTCTCGCTCAGTATCAGGGCTTTGCCGATATCAATATGGGACGCGGCGCAATCGTAGTCGGTCTTGCCGCAGTTATTATCGGCGAGGTTATTTTCGGCAAGCTGTTCAAGAACTTTGCGCTCAAGCTTCTTGCTGTTGCGCTCGGCGGTATCATCTACTATATCGTAATGCAGTTCGTTATCAGCCTTGGTCTTAACACAGATGACCTTAAGCTTCTCACGGCGGCAATCGTTGCTGTATTCCTCGGTATCCCTTACCTCAGAAGCAGATACGCAGAAACACACGTTAAGTCGAAGGAGGTTAAGGAATAATGCTTGAAATTAAGAACGTACACAAAACCTTTAACCCTGGAACGATTAACGAAAAAAAGGCGCTTTGCGGCGTTGACTTAGTCCTTAACGAGGGCGATTTTGTAACGGTTATCGGCGGCAACGGCGCAGGTAAATCGACAATGCTCAATATGGTTGCGGGCGTTTATCCCGTTGACTGCGGCCAGATTATTATTGACGGCGACGACGTAACGAAGCTTCCTGAGCACAAGCGTGCAAAGTATATCGGACGCGTTTTCCAGGACCCGATGACGGGTACTGCGGCAAATATGCAAATCCTTGAAAACCTTGCTCTTGCAGCAAGACGAGGCGAACGCAGAGGTCTTGGCCCAGGCGTGCGCCGCAAGGAAAAGGAGCAGCTTCGCGAAATGCTTGCTCACCTTGACCTCGGTCTGGAGGACAGACTTACCTCAAAGGTAGGACTTCTTTCGGGCGGACAGCGTCAGGCTATCACGCTTCTTATGGCAACGCTGAGAAAGCCGAAGCTCCTGCTTCTTGACGAGCATACGGCAGCGCTTGACCCAAAGACTGCAAAGAAGGTGCTTGACCTTACAGAAAAGATTGTTAAGGAAAACAACCTTACAACAATTATGATTACGCATAATATGCGCGACGCTATCAATATCGGTAACCGTCTTGTTATGATGAACGACGGCAAGATTATTTACGACGTGTCGGGCGAGGAGAAGAAAGCACTTCATAAAGCCGACCTGCTCGAAAAGTTCAAGACAGGCTCAGGCGAGGATCTCGACAACGACAGAATGTTGTTAGCAGAATAAGCAAAAGGACTGCTTCGGCAGTCCTTTTTTAGTATTCAGTATTCAGTTTTCAGCTCGTTGGTGCTGCGCACGGCTATTATAATAGGTGTGGACGAAGTCCACCCTAAAGCTCAACACTCAACACTTAAAGCCAAAGAACCGATTTGCACAGCAAATCTTTCCCTTGACAAATATTTTTAATCTGTTATAATAACTTTACTGAAAATTAAACAGTACCTACAAAAGACTGTGATGCAGAAAAAGATTTTTCATTTCAGTTTCAGCGAGTCGGCGGTTGGTGTAAGCCGATACGGAATGATTGATGCATAGCTCTCTGCGGAGTCGCTGTCCTGAATAGCAATCAATAGGGACAGACGGTTAACCTCGTTAACGGTTAAGGCGTTGCTTGACGCTAAAGGGCAGTTTACCTTCTGCCGAAGTAGGGTGGTACCGCGTGTTATGACGCCCCTATACGTTGTGTAGGAGTGTTTTTTATTTTACTCCGCACAGGAAGGAGATTACTATGAAAAAAGGTTATCAAAAGTACACACCGTTCAAGCCGATTAACATTCCTGACAGGCAGTGGCCTAATAATGTTATCACAAAGGCGCCCGTATGGTGCTCGGTTGACTTGCGCGACGGTAATCAGGCGCTTGTCGACCCGATGAATTTACAGGAAAAGCTCGAATTTTTCCAGACGCTTATTGACGTCGGCTTCAAGGAAATTGAGGTAGGCTTCCCGTCTGCGAGCGAAACGGAATACGAAATTTTGCGTACGCTTATCGACGGCGGCTATATTCCCGACGACGTTACTATTCAGGTACTCGTTCAGGCAAGACCTCACCTTATCAAAAAGACGTTCGAGGCTATTCACGGCGCAAAGAACGTTATCGTGCATTTTTATAATTCAACCTCAACGCTTCAGCGCAAGGTCGTTTTCAAAACCGATATGCAGGGCGTTATTGATATTGCAGTCAAGGGCGCAAAGCTCATTTACGAGCTTACTGAGGAAGAAAAGAAAAACAATCCCGATATGAATATCCGTTTTGAGTATTCACCCGAGTCGTTCACGGGAACTGAGATGGACAACGCTGTTGAGATTTGCCGTCAGGTTATGGAGTCGCTTCATATCACGAAGGACAATCCGATTATTCTTAACCTTCCGTCGACTGTTGAATGTTCAACGCCGAACGGTTACGCTGACCAGATTGAATACTTCTGCCGTCATTTGCCGAACCGTGACGCTGCGATTATTTCGCTTCACCCGCATAATGACCGCGGTGAAGGCGTTGCCGCAACAGAGCTTGCACTTATGGCAGGCGCTGACCGTGTAGAGGGTACGCTTTTCGGTAACGGCGAAAGAACGGGTAACGTCGACGTTGTTACGCTTGCGCTTAATATGTGGACGCAGGGCGTTGACCCCGAGCTTGATTTCCATGATATAAAGAAAATAAAAGAGGTTTATGAGCGCTGCACAAAGATGGAGGTTCCGCCGCGTCATCCGTACGCAGGCGAGCTTGTGTTTACTGCATTTTCAGGCTCTCATCAGGACGCTATCAACAAGGGCAAAATGTATATGGACGAGAGCAAGACCGAAATGTGGGAGGTACCGTATCTTCCTATCGACCCCGCCGACGTCGGACGCGAATACGAGCCGATTATCCGTATCAATTCTCAGTCGGGTAAGGGCGGCACGGCGTATATCCTTGCAAACGATTACGGCATCAAGATGCCAAAGGCTATGCATCCCGAATTCGGCGCAGTCGTACAGAAGGCGTGCGACGAAAAGGGCAAGGAGCTTTCCGCAAGCGAGGTGTTCGACCTTTTCCAGAAGGAATACAGAAACGTTGCAGGTCCGTACAGACTCCGCAACTACAAGGTATATGAAGAAAAGGTTGAGGACGAGGAGCTTTCAAGCGTTAAGTTTGAGGGTACAATCACCTATAAGAACGGCGGTCCTGTAAGCATTAAGGGCGAGGGAAGCGGTCCTATCGGCGCGTTCTTTACGGCAATTCAGAAAATCGGAATTACGGGCTATGAGTTTATCGACTACAGCGAGCACGCTATCGCCGTAGGCTCGGACTCAAAGGCTATCAGCTATATTCACCTTAAAAATCCAGAGGGCAAGGACGTGTTCGGTATCGGCGTAAGCCATAATATCAGCTACGCTTCGATGAAGGGTATTATCTGCGCTATCAACCGCGACCAGCCAGATACGTTCCGCGACGACACGATGCCAGGCATCTTCGACATTTGCTAATACAAGGAGAATGAGAATGAAAGAGTTTAATATTACAGTATTAAAGGGCGACGGTATCGGTCCCGAAATCGTTGACGAGGCTATAAAGGTGCTCGACAAGGCGGGCGACAAATTCGGTTTTAAGTTCAATTATAATTATCAGCTTCTCGGCGGCTGCGCTATTGACGAAACGGGCGTTCCGTATCCTCAGGCTACCGCTGACGTGTGCAAGGCGTCCGACGCTGTTCTTCTCGGCGCCGTAGGCGGTCCTGCCTGGGACGACCAGCCAGGAAGCAACCGTCCAGAAAAGGGACTTCTTGCAATACGTGAGGATTTGGGACTTTTTGCAAACCTCCGTCCTGCAAAGATTTTTGCTCCGCTCAAGAGCGCTTCTCCGATTAAGGAGGAAATTATCGGCGACGGACTTGATATTCTGATTGTGCGCGAGCTTACAGGCGGCATTTATTTCGGCGACCGCGGAACGTATGAGGAAAACGGCGTTGTCGGCGCGTACGACACCGAGCGTTACACTTATCCCGAAATCAAGCGCATCGTCAAGGCGGGCTTTGAGTACGCTATGAAGCGCGACAAGAGGCTTACCTGCGTAGACAAGGCTAACGTGCTTGATTCCTCGCGTCTGTGGCGCAAGGTTATGGCTGAGGTTGCCGAGGATTACCCAGAGGTTGAGGTTTCGTATATGTACGTTGACAACTGCGCTATGCAGCTTGTACGCAACCCGAACCAGTTTGACACGATTGTCACCTCGAACATTTTCGGCGACATTCTTTCGGACGAGGCTTCGATGATAAGCGGCTCAATCGGTATGCTTGCATCTGCTTCTCTCGCTGAGGGAACGTTCGGACTGTACGAGCCTATTCACGGCTCAGCACCCGACATCGCAGGTCAGGGCAAGGCAAATCCGCTTGCAACAATCCTTTCGGTTGCTATGATGCTTCGCTATACCTTCGGCGAAATCGAAGCTGCCGAGGCTATCGAAAACGCTGTTGACAAGGCGCTTACCAAGGCGCGCACGCCCGATATTTTCGAGGACGGCTTCGACGCCGTAACGACCTCTCAGATGGGCGACCTTGTAGCAAGCCTGTTATAATAAATAATCCCGACACCTCGCTTAAAGGTGTCGGGAATTTTTTATCTTATGCTTTTAAAAAAATCGGTGAGGATTTTTTCACATTCCTTTTCCATTACGCCGCCGATAATTTCGACCTTGTGGTTGTAGTTCAGTCGGTTGAAGTCCTCGACCGAGCCGAAGGAGCCTGCCTTGCTGTCGTATGCTCCGAAGTAAACCGTTTTTATCCGCGCGTTGATTGCGGCTCCCGCGCACATCGGGCACGGCTCAAGTGTGACGTATAAATCACAGCCGTCGAGCCGCCAGCCGCCAAGCGTTTTGCAGGCGTTGTCGATAGCTTCAATTTCGGCGTGATAGAGGGCGTTTTTGCCGCTTTCGCGCCTGTTTCTACCCTCCGAAATAATCTCGCCGTTCTTTACAATTACTGCGCCGACGGGAACCTCGCCGTCGGCTTTGCATATTTCTGCGAGCTGGAGAGCCCGCCTCATATATTTATTTTCCATAGTTATGATATCGGTACAATCGTTTTGCTCGTCAGGTAAATCAGAATAAGGAACGGAACAAACAGTCCAGGCGCGAGCAGTGCGAGCCTGACAAAGAAGTTAACCCTGTACGGCTCTGCAAGCTCAGGCTCTTTTTTCGGCACAAGCTGTTTTTTCACAATCAGATAAACGAGTCCGAGTACGCCGAACAGCAGAATTCCGATAGTGCATACGCCCGTTGCTATGTTTGCTGTTTTTTCGTCTGTAGCGTATTTGAAAATATCCTGCATTACCGAAAGGCCGTTATTAAAGCCGTGTATGAACATAGCTGGAACGACGCTGTCAGTAACAATCGTAACGTAGCCGAGAATAAGCCCGATAGTGAACGCAAACACGAACTGAATTACGTTGCCGTGAAGCAGACCGAACACGATGCTCACAGCCACTACGGCAAACGCTTTGCCGTGCTTCCTGAGCAGTCCGAGCGATACGCAGCGCATTGAAAATTCCTCGCATATCGCGGGCGCAACGGCAGTAGAAAATATGAGCAGAATACACTCAACGGGCGAATTCGGTTTAAGGGCTTCAGTTTTTGTCAGCTCGTAGCCGAATTGCTTGAATATCTCTATAACGCCGTTTGTAAGTATATTTGCGCCAAGGCATACTGCAAGCCCGACGAACACCCACGAAGCGCATTTGATAAAGCCGATTTTTTCGCACGGCACTACGGGCGTTTTGAAACGGCTTCTGAACATTAACGAAAGCACAAGAAACGGCACTACAAGCGAGCAAACGTCAACGAGCAGAATGTTTATCGAATGCTGATATATAAACGAATTCTGGAACAAATCGTATTTGCCCATCGACTGAATTAAGGACACGCCGATTACCTGAACCATCAGATTGACAATAAGCGTTATTCCAAGCGCAAAGCCTGCCGTCAGGATTTGCTTTTTTTCTTTGCTTTGGTGCTCGTGTATCATCTGCGCCTGACGTTGCTGCTGCTGAATCTGAGCAGGCGTCAGCTGCGGCTGATAATACACGCCGTGCTGCTGAGGATAATAATTGTTAAATTGATTGTTGTAGGGGTTTTGATTCATTATTTAGATTCGTCCTCTTGTAAGAAAATTGTTTAAAAATCAAGGTTTTTGAGATATTCACGAAGACCGTCCTTGATTTCGGGGTGCTTTAGTCCAACCTCGATATTAGCCTTTAAAATGCCGAGCTTGTTGCCCATATCGTAGCGCGTGCCTTCGTAATCAACGGCGATAACGCCCTCTTTCTGAGCAAGGGTTTTCATCGCGTCAGTAAGCTGAAGCTCGCCGCCTGCGCCCTTTTCGGTGTTTTCAAGAATATCGAAAATTTCGGGCGGCATAATAACTCTGCCGAGGATAGAAAAATTACTCATAATTTCTTCCTTCTTCGGCTTTTCAATCATATCGTAGCAATCGTAGCAGTTGCCGTCGAGCGGATTAACTGCAAGCGAGCAGTATTTCATAACGTCCTCGTCGCTGACCGCGCTTACGCCAACGGCTCCCTTGCTGTATTTTTCGTATGCGTCAATAAGCTGCTGAGTTACGGGCTTTTCCGAAATAATTACGTCGTCGCCGTAAAGAATTGCAAACGGCTCGTCGCCGACAAAGCTCTTTGCACAAAGCACGGCGTGACCGAGTCCGCCCGTTTCCTTCTGGCGAAGGAAGTATACGTTGCCAAGCGTTGCAGGAACCATAACGTCCTCGAGGATTTTTGCCTTATCAGGATTTCCTGCGAGCTTTGTTTCAAGCTCAAAGGCGTGGTCAAAATGGTCCTCAATAGCACCCTTGCCGCGGTTAGTGATAATCAATACCTCTTCAATTCCGCTTGCAAACGCCTCTTCAACGATATACTGAATAGCTGGCTTGTCCACGATGTTTAGCATTTCCTTCGGTACTGCCTTCGAAGCAGGAAGCACTCTTGTGCCAAGACCTGCAGCGGGGATTATAGCTTTTCTGATTTTCATAATTTTACTCCTTTGTCATCATAGCATTTGTAATAAGCTTACGGCAAGATAGCCGATAAGCGCGGGCATCATCGAGGTTCCGCCCCTTCGCGCAAGATAAAGCGCTTTCATCTGGTCGCTGTCAAGCTCCTGCGCGGGCGCGTTCATCATAGTAGGAACGGCAGAAAACGACGCGCCGTCCTTAACCTTCTCGTTAACGTCCTTAACAAGATTTTTTATCGTGTTAAAATATATTCTGTCTGCAAAAAGCGCGGTGATAATCCTGATTACGATAAGCACGGCAAACATAATAACCGAAATTTTCGTCGCAACGGCAAAATCGGCTGACGACTGTATAGCCTCCATATCAAGCTGTGATACGGAGCCGCCGCTTGCAGAGCTCATAATATTCTGCATAGTTTCGGTGAATTTCGGCGCTTTTACCGACATAAGATAGCTGCCGAGATAGCTGATTGCGGTCTGTAGGCAAAGCAGTCCGATGCCCTGTCCGTACATCTTGCGGAAAAGAAGATAATAAGGACCGAAAATCAGCGCGCCCCAGTTCCAGCCGCTCTTTTTGCCCTCTTTATCAAACCTTTTAAACAGCGGCATAAAGCGGTTTGTGTTAGTGCGTACGGCTGCCGCAAAATCCTTTGCGCTTGTGCCGTCAAGCGTTTCGCCCTCATATTCCTTTGCGTTATTCGGAAGGGCTGGAACGAACGGAGAAAACGGCGTTTCGCCCTCCGTTTTTGCATCCTCCTGCTTAGGAATGTAAAAGCCCTCGGGCGTGGTCTTGTTAGGCTCCTCGCTCTTTTTTGCTTTAACCTCGTTCTTTTTCAGGTTTTCGTCGTAAAAATTATAACCCGTTCTGTGAAGTCCCGCGTTTACACAGTGACCTGCCATTTTGTAACATTCACGGTGATGCGGCGTGCCGCAGTCGGGACAGTACACGACGTCGTCGCCGTCGGTGAACTCGTTGCCACAAACGGGACATTTTATTCCGTCAAGTAAAGGCATATTTACCTCCTTAATCACTATAATATAGTATATCGTTTCTATTATACTTATATTTGAATAAAAAATCAATATTAAGAACTTGAAAAAAATAACAATCTGCTATATAATCATTAAAAACAAACCTTGGAGTTATAGTATGATAGAATTTGAAGAATTAAGGCAAAGGCTTGCCGAAAGCGAAAAGCCTATTGAAAATTTAAAGGAAGCTCTGAATATCGACTCTGTAAAAACAGAGATTGACGCGCTTGAGGAAACGAGCGCGCAGCCGAACTTCTGGGACGATATGGAAAACAGCCAGAAGGTTATGCAGAAAATCGGCTCTCTCAAAGCAAAGGTGCAGTCGTACGAAAGTCTGAAAAACGATTTTGACGACGCGATGGTTATGATTGAGCTTGCAAACGAGGAGGACGACGCCGATCTGCTCGACGACTGCAAAGCGTCCGTTGACGACGTCGAAAAGAGGATTGAAAGCCTTACGCTCTCAACGCTTCTCAGCGGCGAATTTGACGACAACAACGCTATTCTTACCTTCCACGCAGGCGCAGGCGGAACCGAGGCGCAGGACTGGGCGGAAATGCTGTTCAGAATGTACAACCGCTGGGGTGAAAGACACGGTTATAAAGTGTCGACGCTCGATTATCTTGACGGCGACGTTGCTGGTATAAAGAGCGCAACGATACTAATTGAGGGCGAAAACGCATACGGCTATCTTCACGGCGAAATGGGTATTCACCGCCTTGTGCGCGTGTCGCCGTTTGACTCGTCAGGCCGCCGTCACACGTCGTTTGCCTCGCTCGAGGTTATGCCTGAAATCAACGACGACGTTGACGTTGAAATCAGGGAAGAGGATATCAAAATGGACGTTTACCGCGCTTCGGGCGCAGGCGGACAGAAGGTAAACAAAACCTCGTCTGCAGTCCGCCTTACTCACGTTCCGACGGGTATAGTCGTTTCGTGCCAGATTGAGCGCAGCCAGCACCAGAACCGCGAGGTTGCTATGCGTATGCTCAAATCAAAGCTCGTAGAAATCAAGGAGCGCGAAAACCTCGAAAAAATCGAGGACATCAAGGGCGACCAGAAGGAAATTGCCTGGGGCTCGCAAATCCGTTCGTACGTGTTTATGCCGTATACTATGGTAAAGGACCACCGTACGAATTACGAAATGGGCAATATCACCGCCGTTATGGACGGCGATATCGACGGCTTTATCAATGCGTATCTTAAGATGAAAAGCATTGAAAACAACGATTAATTCAGGGAAGTGGTACTTTGCTTCATATCATAAAGGAATTAAGCGTAACGACCGTATCGGGCTTTGCTATTCACTTGCTTGCGGCGACAGTTCTCGGCGCAATTATCGGCTTTGAGCGCCAGTGGACGAGGCACCAGGCTGGAATACTGACAAACGTTATCGTGTGCATAGGCTCGTTTGCGTTTACGGCGTTCAGCTTTATAACGCTAAACGGCGGCGTAGATATCACTCGCGTGGCGTCGGGTATTGTATCGGGAATAGGCTTTCTCGGCGCAGGTCTTATTCTCCGCGAGGGCTCAAATATACGCGGACTCAATACCGCCGCGACTGTGTGGGCGACAGCTGCCGTCGGCATTTTGTGCTGTCTGTCTAATCTTGAATACGCAATACTTACGGGCGTTATGATTGTTATTCTTCATCTTGTGCTTCACCCGATTTCTGATTATATCAGCAAGCTCAGAAAATACGACAAAAACGACAAAAAGAAAAATATGGAAGCGTTTTACCGCATTTCCGTCGTTTGTCCCGAGGAGTCTGAGCTCGAGGTGCGAAAAAACATTATGAGCATTATCAAAAACGAGCCCGACGTTCTGCTTCACACGCTTGAAAGCACGAATTCTCGCTCTGACGAGCATAACAAAAAAATACGCGCGCATATTTCGACAAAAACTGAAAACGCCGCGCTTGTCGAAAGCCTGATTACAAAGGTCGGCAAAAACGAGGAAATTGTTTCGGCAGGCTGGAAGGTCGAAAACGATTAATAAACCTTATTTTTACATAAATTATTACCTCCTTTTTTCAAACAATAATTGAAAAGGAGGTTTTATTTTGAAAAAAATTATTGTTTCATTTTTGTGCCTTTTGACGCTGTGCGGCTGTACGGTAAAGGTGCAAAGCGATAATACAACGAGTAATATTACAGGCCGTACCGTGACGACAGAAACGACGACGGAAGCGTTCAGCGAGCCGACCGCTGAGGCTGTTGCAGGGGTTGATTCTATGTCAACCAAAAAGGTGGTTTGGGGCTTTGGCACCATAAATGACCATAAGCAGCCTGCGGAGCCAGTACAGCTCCAGAGTAACTATTTCGACCTTGAAGCGAGGTGGCTTCTGAACATCGAAAAGAATATCTGCCTGACGTTTGACGAAGGGTACGAAAACGGCTTCACACCATCAATTCTTGACACTTTAAAGGAAAAGAATGTCAAGGCGATTTTCTTTGTAACCTATGATTTTGCGGCGGCAAATCCGCAGCTTATCGAGCGTATGATTAACGAGGGACACGTTGTCGGAAATCACTCGTATCATCACTACTCGATGGACGAGCTCGACGTGTCCACGGCAAAGGAGGAGGTTAAGTTTCTCCACGACTATATCAAGGAAAACCATAATTATACAATGAGTTATTTTCGCTTCCCGAAGGGCGAGTTTTCGGAGCAGAGCCTCGGCATAGTGCGCGACCTCGGCTACACGAGCATATTCTGGTCGTTTGCGTACGCGGATTGGGATACCGAAAAGCAGCCCGATAAGCAGGAGGCGCTGAAGAATATCTGCGACAGCACTCATCCAGGCGAAATACTGCTGCTTCACGCTGTCAGCAGCACTAACGCCGAAATCCTCGGCGAGATAATAGACGATATCAGAAAACAGGGGTACGAATTTTCAACGGAAATCTAACGGATATCTAAATATACTGTCAGGGGGGAGAAATCCCCCCATATTTTGATTAAATAAAAATTTTTAAAAACTTTAAGCTTTTATGTTGAGATTAGTAAAATTGTATTATATAATATATACTCAATGAATTTTATTATACCACGAAAGTGAGAGTACATATTATGCTTTTTTCAAGAGAAATCGGAATTGATTTAGGAACCTCAAACACGATTGTAGCCGACAGAAAGGGACACATCATTATCCGCGAGCCGAGCGTCGTTGCAGTTGACGTAAAGTCGAAGCGCGTTCTTGCTACGGGTAACGAGGCAAAAAGTATGATTGGCAGAACTCCTGGCTCAATCGTCGCCGTTCGACCGATTACAGCGGGCGTTATTGCCGATTTTGATATGACTGCCGATATGCTTCACGATTTTATGTACCGTTCAAGCAAGCGCAGTATGTTCACAAAAACAAAGGTAGTTATCAGCGTTCCCTCGAGCGTTACAGAGGTTGAGCGCCGTGCTGTTGAGGACGCTGTCCGTTCTGCGGGAGCGCAGGACGTTGAGCTTATCGAAGCGCCTATGGCGGCGGCTCTCGGCGCAGGACTTCCAGTTTACGAAGCTACTGGCTCGATGATTGTTGACATCGGCGGCGGTACGTGCGATATTGCCGTTCTTTCGCTCGGCGGTATTGCCGCAAGCAAGAGCATAAAGGTTGGCGGTAACGCGTTTGACGAGGCAATTGTGAACTACGTTAAGCGTAAGCACGACCTTCTTATCGGCGAAAACACAGCCGAGGATATAAAAATAAAAATCGGCTCTGCCAGGGAATATGACGGTGAGGCCGCTATGGAGGTACGCGGACGTAATCTTACAGACGGACTTCCAGGAAGCATTGAGCTTACAAGCTCTGACGTGCGTGTAATTCTTGAGGATTGCGTCAGCAGTATTATTATCGCTATCAAGGAAACGCTCGAGGTCACGCTCCCCGAGCTTGCGGCGGATATTATCGACAGAGGTATCTATCTTACTGGCGGCGCAAGCGAGCTCAGAGGGCTTCGCGAAGCTATCGAAGAGGAAATCGGCATTCCTGTAATTATGCCCGAAAATCCTGCCGACTGCGTTGCAAGAGGCACATCACTTAAACTGAGAAGAGCAAACAACGGAGCAAAGTAAATGAACAACCTTTTTAAAAGCACTCGCTTCAAGTTAATAACGGGTATTATCGCTCTGCTGCTTGTCGGCGCGCTGCTTGCCGCTATTGCAGGCAGGGGCGAAACTGTGCCGTCCGCAGTTGTCGGAACGGCTTTTGCGCCGTGCCATTACGTTGCCCAGAAGCTGGCTAACGGCATCGACGGCGTTTTCGGCGAGGTAAGCGGTAACGCACAGTATGAAAAAGAGATAAAGAAGCTGACCGAGGAGGTCGGCGATTTGCGCGCACAGCTCGTTGATTATGAAAATCTAAAGAGTCAGAACGCGCTGTACAAGGAATTCCTCGAGCTGAAGGAGGAAAACAATAATTTCAAATTTGCCGAAGCGTCCGTTATCGGCAGGGACAGCGCTGATATCTATAAGTCGTTTACAATCAGCCAGGGCTCCGTTAATGGTATCAGCAAGGGTAACGCCGTGCTTTGGGGCAAATATATGGTCGGCGTTGTTGACAAGGTTTACCCTGACTACAGCGTTGTAAAAACCGTGCTTGATTCAACGTTCAACGTGTCGGCGTACGAAATACTTTCGGGTGAAATATCGTACGTTACGGGCAACGCAAAGCTTGCGCGCGAGGGCAAGTGCAAGATGGCTAACCTTTCGTCACAGACAAAGGTGTCTGTAGGCTCTATCATCTGTACTGCAGGACTCAGCACGACCGTACCGAAGGGACTTATCATCGGCACAGTCGACGAAATCAACGATGAACCGACGGATATTTCGTCATACGCCGTTATCACTCCAGGCGTTGATATTGACGAAATCACTTCCGTTTTTGTATTGACTGAATTTTAAGGATAAAATATGAAGCTGTCAAAGAAGGATTTGACAATTAAATATCTTAGCTACGGCGTTATTTTAGCCGTGGCGGCGCTTCTTCAGAACGTCAGCGGACTATGGTTTGAAATCGGCGGCGCAAGATGCTTTTTCGTCGTACCCGCGGCGATTTTGCTGTCGCTCGGAGAGGATGAACGCAACGGCGCGCTTATCGGACTTTTTGCGGGCTTTTTGTGGGACAGCGTCAGCGCGGCACATATGGGCTTTAACTGTATCGTGCTTATGCTGCTGTGCTATTTTGCGTCGGCGTTCGTGAATTTCGTTTTCAGAAACACCTTCTGGGTGGGCTTTGTCAGCGCGGCTGTCGCAACGCTTATTTACTGCGTGCTGTACTGGCTTCTTATCGTTATGCCTCGCGGCGGCGACGGAGCGGCGCTTAGCATACTCTATTTCTATCTGCCGAGCTTTTTGTATACTGCGGCAGTAGGCTTTTTTGTAGCAATTATCTTTTCTCCCGTCAAGGAGAAGCTGAATAAGGGAATTATCGAATAAGCCCAAAAAATAATTACGGGAGGAGGAATTACCGTGGGAAGCATTTATAAAAATTCGCGTACTACTATTGCGATTATTCTTGTGCTTGTTTCTATGCTCGGCTTCGGCGCAGAGCTTTATAACATCCAGATAAAGAATAACGAATACTATGCTGCACAGAATAGTAACGTCAAAACGTACACCGTGCCTCTCGAAGCGGCAAGAGGCGAAATCGTCGACCGCAACGGTAATCCGCTCGTAACGAACCGACAGGGCAACAGCATAGTGCTTGACGCGGCATATTTCCCGTCTGCAGAGGAAAACGACAAGCGAAATCAGATTGTGTTTAACCTCTGGAATCTGTTCAAACAGAATAACGAGGAATTCGCACACAATCTTCCGCTGAAGCTCAAGGGCGACAAAATCGTGTTCTTTACAAAAAAGGACGACGAAAAGTTTGAAACGTCCATAGCGACGATGAAAAATAAGGATATGTTCAATCTTCAGCCGTATGCGACGGCGCAGAACTGCTTTGACGCGATGGTTGAAAAGTATGAGCTCGAGGATTACCTCGCAGCGTACGGTGTGCCGACCGTGCTTGAACTCGGCAACATCAGGTATGAGCTTACAAGGCTTCTGTTTTCGGTGTCAAATCCCGTCACGATTGCCGACGACGTAAGCGACAGAACTGTTGCACAGATTAAGGAAAACGCCGAAATGTTTATGGGCGCCGACGTGCGCGTCGTTCCGTACAGAGAGTACATCGACTCTACGCTTGCACCGCATATTCTCGGCACAGTAAGAAAGATTAACGCCGAGGAATACGAAAAGCTAAAGGGCGACGGCTACGGCATAAACGACGAAATCGGCGAAAGCGGAATTGAGGCGGCTATGGAGTCGCGCCTTCGCGGAACGGCGGGAGAAAAAACTGTTACGATTGACAGCGACGGAAACATCAGCGAGGAAATCACAAAGGAACCCGTGCAGGGCGACACGGTAGTGCTTACTATCGACAAGGATTTGCAGAAAATCGCGCAGAACCAGCTTCGCAAGGTCTGCCGTTCGGTTGATATCACACATTCAACGGGCGCCGTTGTCGTTGAGGACGTTAACAGCGGCGAGGTGCTTGCGGCGGCAAGCTATCCGACCTTTGATTTGAACGACTACTATACGCATTATCAGGAGCTGACAAAGGAGCGCAACACGCCGCTTTATAACCGTTTTGCTATGGGTACTTACGCGCCTGGCTCAACCTTCAAGCCGATGATGAGTCTTGCCGCGCTTGAGGAGGGCGTCATCGACGAGCATACTACGTTCAGCTGCGGTCAGTATTATGAGATTGCGGGACACACCTTCAAATGTACTCACGCTCACGGCGGCGAAAACGTGCGTACGGCGCTTCGCGATTCGTGCAACATTTTCTTCTATAACTGTTCAAGAAGGCTCGGAATTGACCGAATGAACACCTACGGAAAAATGGTAGGTCTTGGCGAAAAAACGGGCGTTGAAATTCCCGAAGCAAAGGGTATTCTTGCAGGTCCCGAATACCGTAAGCGCTTTGGAACGTTCTGGGCGCCTGGTGATACAGTACAGGCTGCTATCGGACAGTCCGATAACCTGTTTACGCCGCTTCAGCTCTGTAATTACACCGCCATTATCGCAAACGGCGGAACGAAGTATCAGGTGCATTTTGTAAAATCGAGCATTTCGCGCTCAACGGGCGTCGTTAAGGAGCCCGACCTCGCACCCGCTACTAATATCAGCGTAAAGAGCAGTAATATTAAAATCGTTCAGGAGGGTATGCGGCTCGTTGCAACTGATGGCGGACCGTCGCTTGCGCTCGCTGATTTAAAAACTAAGGTTGCCTGCAAGACTGGTACGTCGCAGGTTGTTGTCAAGGGCGCTAAGCACAACAACGGTTTCCTTATCACCTTTGCGCCGTACGACAACCCCGAAATCAGCGTGGCTACTGCTATAGAGCTCGCTGGCTCGGGTACTTCAACCGTAACGATGACAAAAGCAATCATCAACTACATCTATAATCACAATACACACGAAAAACAGGCGCAGGGTTACTCATATCTTTTGACTTAATAAACAAACAAGGCACTGTGTGTCTTTTAACAATTTGTTTACTTGTACAGATAGCATTTTTATGTTATCATAAATCTATCGGCACAACCCCAACGCTAAAAGGAGGAAAAATATGAATATCGCTTTAATAGCACACGATGCAAAAAAGGAATTGCTTGTTCAGTTTTGTATTGCATACTGCGGCATTATCAGTCGTCACGACGTTTGTGCGACTGGCACGACGGGCAAGCTTGTAAAAGATGCGACAGGACTTGATATCAACTGCTTCCTTAGCGGTTCACAGGGCGGCGGTCAGCAGATTGCAAGCAGAATTGCCTGCAACGAAATTGACCTTCTGATTTTCTTCAGAGATCCGCTCACAGCAAAGCCTCACGAACCGAACGATAACGATTTACTCAGGCTCTGCGATGTTCATAACATCCCGTTCGCAACTAATATTGCAACAGCAGAGGCACTCATCAGAGGCGTTGAACGAGGCGATTTCGAGTGGAGAGAAATTGTAAATCCACGCTACAACCGTAACTAAGAATAATTCTGGGCGGACAGCTTTGTCCGCCCGTAAACTATATATACAGGAGAAGCTTATGGCACTTATTACAAAAGCTATCAAGGGTACGAAGGACGCGCTTCCGTCCGAGGTACACAAAAATCAGTACATAGAGTCAGTATGTCGCGGCGTTGCGGAGCGATACGGCTACCGTGAAATAAGAACGCCCGTTTTTGAACACACCGAGCTTTTTCAGCGCGGTGTGGGCGACACCACCGACGTCGTACAGAAGGAGATGTACACCTTTGACGACAAAGGCGGACGTTCGATTACGCTTCGTCCCGAGGGTACTGCAGGCGCGGCGCGCTCGTTCCTCGAAAACGGACTCAGCAACGAGGCGCTGCCTCAGAAGGTATACTATCTGACCTCCTGCTATCGCTACGAAAAGCCGCAGGCAGGCAGGCTCCGTGAATTCCATCAGTTTGGAATTGAGTGCTTCGGCGCAACCTCGCCGCTTGCCGACGCCGAGATGATTTCGCTTGCAAAGCAGGTTTTTGACGAGCTCGGTGTAAAGGATTTGCACCTTGAGCTTAATTCTATCGGCTGTCCGACCTGTCGCGCAAAATATCAGGACGCGCTTCGCGAATACTTCGGCGCGCACAGGGATGAGCTTTGTACGACCTGTCAGGAAAGGCTTGAGCGCAACCCGATGAGGCTTCTTGACTGCAAAAGTCCAGAGGACAAGGCGCTTGCCGAGGACGCTCCTGCTGTGCTTGACTATCTGTGCGATGAGTGCAGCGAGCATTTTGAAAAGGTAAAGAAGTACCTTGACTCAATGGGCATTGAATATCAGATTAATCCGCGTATCGTGCGCGGACTTGATTACTACACAAAAACCGTCTTTGAATTTGTTGCCGATTCTATCGGCGCGCAGGGTACGGTCTGCGGCGGCGGCCGATATGACGGACTCGTTGAGGAATTCGGCGGTCAGCATACGCCGTCACTCGGCTTCGGTATGGGTATGGAAAGGCTCCAGCTCGTTATGGAAGCACAGGAATGTGAATTCCCAGAGCCTGCAAAGCCCGATTTGTTCATCGTTGCGCTCGGCGAAAAGGCTCAGCTAAAGGCTGTCGAAATCGCAAAGGATATGCGCGAGGAGGGCTTCACGGTGCTTTATGATTTGAACGAGCGTTCACTCAGGGCGCAGATGAAGTACGCCGACAAGATGAACGCCGCGTTTAACGTCGTTATCGGCGACAACGAGGTTGAAAATAAAGCTGCAACCTTAAAGAATATGCAAAGCGGCGACTCCTGCGAGGTTTCGCTCGTCACCTTTGTGAGCGATTTTTATCGTATCAGTATGGACGAGCAGCTCAGAGATTTAGAAATTAACGGCGAAGCGTTTGACTTTAATTCGCTTTTCGCTTCGGGCGTTACGGAGGAAGAATAATGGACACACTTAACGGACTTAAAAGAACTGCATACTGTGCAGAATTTGACATAAATAACGTAGGACAGGAGATTACCGTTTTCGGCTGGGTACAAAGACAGCGCGACCTCGGAAACCTTATTTTCGTAGATTTGCGCGACAGAAGCGGTATTATTCAGCTGTCCTTTAATGACAAAACTGACCGCGAAATTTTTGCAAAGGCTCAGTCCGTGCGTACCGAATACGTCGTTGCGGCTGTCGGTACGGTTGCCGAGCGCGAAAGCAAAAATAAGGAAATCCCGACGGGTGATATCGAGGTTATGGTTACTGATTTCCGTATTCTCTCAAAGGCTCAGACGCCGCCGTTCGAGATTGAAAAGAGCGATAGCGTAGGCGACGAAACGACGCTCAAATACCGTTATCTCAACCTCAGAAGCGAAAAGCTGACGAAGAATATCCTTATGCGCCACAAGATTGCAAAAATCGCGCGCGACTATTTTTACGACAACGATTTTATCGAGATAGAAACGCCGATGATGATTAAGTCCACACCTGAAGGCGCAAGGGACTACGTTGTGCCGTCGCGTATTCACAGCGGAAAATTTTATGCGCTTCCTCAGTCGCCACAGATTTACAAGCAGCTTTGTATGATTGCTGGCTTTGACCGCTACGTACAGCTTGCGCGCTGCTTCCGCGACGAGGATTTACGCGCTGACCGTCAGCCTGAATTTACACAGATTGACCTTGAAATGTCGTTCGTTGACTGCGATGACATTATGGATATGGCTGAGGGCTTCATCAAAAAGCTGATGAAGGAAACCATTGACGTAGAAATTGAAGAAAAGCTCCCGCGTATGACCTTTGCCGACGCGATGAACAAGTACGGCTCAGACAAGCCCGACACGCGTTTTGATATGCTTATTCAGGATATCAGCGATTGGGCGGACACGACTGATTTCGTTGTGTTCAAGAGCGCAGTTGCCGACGGCGGCGCAGTAAAGGCTATCGTCGCAAAGGGCGCGGCTCAGCATTATTCAAGAAAGAAGATTGACAAATTAACCGAGCACGCAAAGGGCATCGGCGCAAAGGGGCTTGCGTATGTTCGCTGGGCTGACGAGGCTCCTAACTGCTCGTTTGCAAAGTTTTTGAAGGACGGCGAGCTTGAAGCGCTCCTCGCTCAGCTTGGTGCAGAGCAGGGCGACGTCGTTTTCATCGTGTCTGACAAGACGAGAAAGGCGCTCACGATTATGGGCGCGCTCCGCCTTATCGTCGCAAAAGAGCTTGACATTATACCAGAGGGCAAGTGGAATTACCTTTGGATTACTGAAATGCCGTTCTTTGAGCTTGACGAGGACACGGGCGAATACGTTGCGGCGCACCATCCGTTTACTATGCCTATGGACGACAGCGTTCAGTATCTTGATACCGACAAGAGCAAGGTTAAGGCGCAGGCGTTTGACCTTGTGCTTAACGGCACCGAGCTTTCTTCGGGCTCGATGCGTATTACAGACTGTGAGCTCCAGACAAAGATGTTTGAGCTTCTCGGTATGGAGCAGGACGAAATCGACGCTAAGTTCGGCTTCCTTGTTGACGCGTATCACTACGCTTCACCGCCGCACGGCGGAATGGGCATCGGTCTTGACAGACTTGCTATGCTTATCTGCGGCGCTGATTCGCTTCGCGACGTTGTCGCATTCCCGAAGGTACAAAACGCGAGCGAGCTTATGAGCGGCGCACCGTCGTATATCGACGACGTTCAGCTTCAGGAGCTTTCTATCGCAATAACAAAGGACGAGGATAATGAGTAATTACAGCTTTTTTGCTATGGTCAACAGGATGAAGCTGATTGACCGCTGGGCGCTGATGCGTAATACTTCAAAAGAGAATATTGCCGAGCACAGCCACAGCGTTGCGGTAATTGCTCACGCGCTTGCCTTAATCGGCAACAAGAAGTTCGGCAAAAATTATAACGCCGACCGCGCAGCCGTGCTTGCGCTTTATCACGACACGACGGAGGTTATCACGGGCGATATGCCGACTCCCGTCAAGTATTATAACGACGAAATCAGCACAGTTTACAAGGACGTTGAGGCTGTTGCGGGCGAACGACTGCTGTCAATGCTTCCCGACGAGTTCAGGGAGGATTACACGCCCGTATTTGAACACAGCGACGACGACAGGGAGCTTTGGGCGCTCGTAAAAGCGGCGGACAAAATCAGCGCGCTGATTAAATGCGTTGAGGAAAACCGTATGGGCAACCGCGAATTTGACCTCGCGCTTAAAGCGCAGGAGGAAAAAATCGAAGCAATCGATTTGCCCGAGGTTAAATACTTCCGCGAGCATTTTCTGCCTGCCTATTACCTCACTCTTGACGAGCATACAAAATAAATAAACTGCGGACAGATTTGCTTTTATCTGTCCGCAGTTTTTTATTAAAAGAATACGCCTTTTATAAATATTTCTATTCCTATACCTATTAATACTATGCCGCCGAGCAGCGTTGCCCTGCTCGAAAATCTGTCGCCGAAAACCTTGCCGATTTTTATTCCTGCAACACATACGCCGAAAGTGACAACACCGATAATTAAGGCAGAAATAAAGGCGTCAGTCAAACCGTAGCTCTGAGTTGTAAATCCGACTGACAGCGCGTCAATCGAGGTTGCTATGCCCTGAACAAATAGCGTTCCCGCACCGAGCGCGGCTTTTTCCTCTTCGCCCTTGCTTAGTATGCTTTCGTACACCATTTTGCCGCCGATATACAGCAGAAGTATCAGCGCGACGTACGGTATAAACGGCTCAACCTTTTTGAAATAGCTTACGACGAAATGTACGGCAGCCCAGCCGATAAGCGGCATTACGCACTGAAAAAACGCAAACGTTCCCGCTATCGTTACTGCTTTTCTGCGCCTCATTTTCGGCTCGCTCAGTCCGTTTGCGACCGATACGGAAAACGCGTCCATCGCAAGCCCGAAGCCGAACAGTATGCTGTTTACAAAAAACATTAAATTCATATAATCATTCCTTTGGATAGCTATCATATCATATTAATAATATGTTGTCAATTGACATTAAACGCGCGACGGTATATAATTTGTATATGGAAAAATTCAGGATAAAAAAGCTTGATATTATTATTGCCGCTGTGGTGCTTGTCGCTGCGGCTGTTGCTTTTTTGTGCATAAACTCGTTTGCCTCCGTCGGCAAAACTGTCGTCGTGGAGCAAAACGGTACCGTTATCGCAGAGCTTCCGCTTGACGAGGATATAGCTTTTGAGGTGAAGTCTGACGGCAGGGTGACAAATGTGGTCGAAATTAAAAACGGCGAAGCGTCCGTTACATCAGCCGACTGTCCTGATAAAATCTGCGTTCATCACAGAGCCGTAAAAAAGAGCGGCGAAAGTATAATCTGTTTGCCGAATAAGGTCGTTGTCAGCGTCAGCGGCGGCGGGGAAGTGGACGGTGTTGCGCGATGAGTAAGTCAAAAAGAGTTGCAACGATTGCGCTTTGTATAGCGCTTGCGTTTGTGCTGTCGTTCCTTGAAAGCCTTATACCAATTAATATCGGCATACCAGGCGTGAAGCTCGGACTTGCAAATTCCATCACGCTCGCGGCAATATATCTGCTCGGCAAAAGAGAGGCGTTTTTCATTTCGATGCTACGCATACTGCTTGCAGGTCTGCTGTTCAGCGGCGCGTTTTCGCTCGTTTACAGCTACGCGGGCGGAATACTGTCGTTTTTAGTTATGATAGCGGCTATGAAAAGCGAAAAGCTGTCGCCCGTCGGCGTGTCCGTGCTTGGCGCGGCTGTGCATAACGTCGGACAGATAATCGTCGCGGCAGTCGTGATGAACAGCTCGCAGATTGTTTACTATCTTCCCGTGCTTCTCATTTCTGGAGCTGTCAGCGGCGTGCTCGTCGGCATCGTATCGGGCATTGTAATCGCACGGCTGAACAACATAGTTAAAAAATTATAAACGTGCGAAGCACCCGACACCTTGAGCCTTGAGCCTTGAGTCTTGTGAGCGAAGCTCACTCCTGTATTAACTGAACGGTGGTATTATCACCGTTCTTTTTTGCATAGAATTATACGGTGATGCTTGTGAAAAACCGTGACAGCATAGTTGAATATACCGCCTCGCCGCACCTCGAAATTGTCGGCAACAATCAATGCGTCGTTGACGGGCTGAAGGGTATTCTTGAATACACGAAGGATAAAATCAAAATAGACCTCGGCAAGTACGCCGTTACTTTTACAGGTAGCGAGCTGTACATAAACGCGCTGTCGCACGAGGGCGCCGTCGTCGAGGGTACTATTATGAGTATGGAGTTTTGCAGTAATGATTAACCTTATACGCTGGCTGATAGGCTTTGTTGAGTTCCGCTTTTCGGGCGGCTTTGCCGACGGTTTTATCAACGCCTGCCGCGAGGAGAACGCTTCGCTTCGCAGAGTTCATTATGACAGCGGCGAGCTTGTGTGCGAATGTCCCGCGTTTCAGTATCTTAACGTCAGCAGACTTGCAAAGCGGCACGGCGGACGGCTCAGGATAACGAAGAAAAAGGGAATAGTCTTTCCGTTTTTAAAAATCAAAAACAGGTATGGACTCTTTGCAGGCGCGGTGATGTTCGTAATTCTTATTTGCTTTTTGTCGTGCTTTGTTTGGAACATCGAAACCGAGGGAAACAGTCGCATCAAGGACGCGGAAATAATTGAATTTGCCGCCGAAAACGGACTTTGCTACGGCGCATTTAGGCATGGCGTCGACAAGGAAAAAATCGAAAATCTGATGATGGCGTCGTTTGAGGACTGCGCGTGGGTGCATATAAACGAGTTCGGAACGACGGAAAAAATTGAGATAAACGAAACGAAGAAAAAGCCAAAAATTGCAAGCGCAAAGGGCTTTGCAAATCTTCGGGCGACGGACGACGGCATTATTGTTAAGGCGACTGTATATAACGGCTGGGCTGCCGCAAGGAAGGGCGACAGCGTGACGAAAGGCGACCTTTTAATTTCGGGCGTATATGACAGCGAAAAGAAAAAGGGCAATCAGTTTACTCACGCACGCGGCGAATACATAGCGCAGGTGAAAAAGAGCTTCAGGCTGAAAATCAACCGTATGCAGAGCTATAAGCATTACACGTCGACGTCGGAATATAAAGCGCTGTCGTTTTTCGGGATAAAAATACCGCTTTATATCGGCTTTAAGAATTTGACAAGCGCCGATGTGACGACGGCATACAAATATATTAAGGTGAACCGCCGCGACATTCCGCTCGGTATTATCACTACGACGGCACGCCGTTACGTCAGGGAGGAAAAAACGCTAAGCGACAGCGAGCTTAACGCTCTGTGCAAAAAGGAGCTTGATAAGAAAATCAGCTTGGATTATTCCGATTATGAAATAATAAAAAAGAAAACCGACACCGACCTCGGCGCCGACGCCGCCACGGTAAAGTGCAGAATAACCGCGCTGAAGGATATCGGCGAGGAGGTTCCGCTCAAATTTAAAAAGGCAAAAAAATAAGGAGCTGTCCTGTGTGAACAGCTCCTTAACTGTTATTCCTTCGATTTGTTAATCTCTCTTGCAAGTGACTCCTCAAAGGTCATAATTTTGTATCCGTTTCCGTCCTTGTCGTTCTTTTCAGCAAAGATGAGAACTGCTTCAACGGTAGCCCAGACGTAAGCAACTATTGCGCCGAGTCCGAAAACGAGCGAGCCGAGCAGGCAAACGAGCAGCTGAGCAAGCGCCTTCGAGTTGTTGCCGAGATAGTAGTTGTGGATACCGAACATACCTACCGTAACTGCAAGCGTAACTGCAACGTGCTTTTTCTTTATTTTGTATCCCTCGGGATAATCTGTTCTCGCTGGGATTTCAGTTGCTACTGGCTGCTGCGGCGTGAAGTACGGCTGCTGCGGCTGATTTTGCTGCATAACAGGAGCCACGGGCGGCGTGTAGTATGTGTTCTGAACGGGAGCCGATACGGGCGACACCTCTGGCTGTGGCTGAACGGGCGGCTGCTCGTTCATAACTGGTGCTGTTTCTGGTGCTGACGGCACCTCGTTTGCCTGTGGGATGCAGTTGCAGATTTCGCCTTCTGCAAGCTCTCTTCCGCAATTTGGACAATTCATAATATACATCTCCTTAAATAATAATTACATTATAATACTACATCAACTTTCGCTTTGTGTCAAACGGCGGCGAAAAAATTAATAAAAACTTGCATTTTTGTTAGCACATTCGTAAAAGAGTGCTAATAATTTGAATGTTTTTTCAAAAAAGTGTTGACAAATGGGAATTTTGGATATAATATACATATAGAGTTAGCACTCGCACGTCAAGAGTGCTAATCGAGAAAGAGAAGAGGGAGGCGTAAAAATGATTGGCGAGAGAAGAGCAGCCATTCTCAGCTTGATTATTGATTATTACATCAAAACGGGCGAGCCGCTCGGCTCAAAATCACTTTGCGAAATGCTCCCTTATTCCATAAGCTCGGCGACAATCCGTAACGAAATGGCGCTTCTCAGCACGATGGGCTACCTTGAACAGCGCCACACGAGCGGCGGCAGAGTTCCGAGCAAGGCGGCATACAGGTACTACGTCGACAACCTTATGGACGCCGAACGCCTTACCGATTACGAAAAGCAGCGCATAGCCGAAGCGCTTTCGACTAACGCCTCTGACCCCGAAAGGCTCCTTGCCGACGCGGCAAAGCTGCTCAGCGAGCTTACGGGCTGCGCGGCGTTTTACAGCACGGTTAAGGATTCGCTTGACTGCGTGCAGGGCGTTGAGCTGATACCTGCTGGCAACAGCAAGGTTATGCTTGTTATGCTCACACTCGGCGGAAAGATAAAATCCTCGGTGGTAACGCTCAGCTGTCCGTTTGACGACGAGCTGAAAAAGCTGTTTTACAGCTTTACGCACGAATACTTTGTCGGCACGCCGCTTGACGAAATCGACCTTTCGTTTATCCAGTCTGCGGCGCCCGCGCTCGGACTCAGGGTATTTGATATGCTACCGCTTCTGTCCTCGCTGTGCTCACTTTGCAGGGAGGCGGCTGACGGCTCGCTTATGGTGACGGGCGAAACAAAGCTTCTCTCACAAACGGAGCTTGGAAGCAGCGTGTACAATCTGCTGATGCTTCTTGCAGGCAAGGAAAAGCTCGAAAACCTGCTGACGCGTTTTGCAAAGGCGAATATCAAACAGACGCTTATGCTCGGCGACGAAAACCCAGTTTATGAGCTAAAAAACACGGCGATGGCAATAGCGCGTTTTGATTACAACAATTCGCAAATCGCAACGCTCGGAATAATCGGCTCGCTCAGAGTTGATTACAGAACAATTCTTCCGAGAGTTGATTATATAATAAAATTAGTCAGAAATTATCTAAAGGAGGGTGGAATAAAATATGAGTAAAAAAGAAAAGCCCGAAGAAATAAAAGAAGAGGAGGTTGTCGAGGAGGCTCAGAAAGCAGAGGAAGAAGCTAAGGAGCCGACGATAGAGGACGAGCTCAAGGACACAAAGGAACAGCTCCTGAGAACTGCAGCCGAATACGCAAATTACAGAGCGCGAAGCGCAAAGGAAAAGGAGCAGACATACTCAAACGCAAAGGGTAACGTAATAGCGGAAATACTTCCCGTTATTGACAACCTTGAGCGTGCGCTCAGCGGCGAGGGCAGCGACTACGACGCACTCAGGCAGGGCGTACAGATGACGATGGACGGCTTTATGGCGGCGCTCGAAAAGCTCGGTATCGAGCAGTACGGCGAAAGCGGAGACGCCTTTGACCCGAACATCCACAACGCAGTAATGCATATTGAAGATGACGAGCTCGGTGAAAACGTCGTGTGCGAGGTATTCCAGAAGGGATACAAAATCGGCGACAGAGTAATCAGAGCCGCAATGGTAAAAACAGCAAACTGATTCGGATTCCGAATTATCATAAAACAATTACAAGGAGATAAATATTATGGGAAAGATTATTGGTATTGACTTAGGTACAACAAACAGCTGTGTTGCAGTAATCGAAGGCGGCGAGCCTGTTGTTATTGCAAACGCAGAGGGAGCAAGAACTACACCGTCGGTTGTTGCATTTTCAAAGGACGGCGAAAGAATGGTCGGCGCAGTTGCAAAGCGTCAGGCTATCACAAACCCCGACAAAACTATTTCATCAATCAAGCGTCATATGGGCTCTGATTACAAGGTAAATATTGACGGCAAGGATTTCACACCGCAGGAAATCAGCTCAATTATCCTTCAGAAGCTTAAGAGCGACGCAGAGGCTTATCTCGGCGAAACGGTAACGGAAGCAGTTATCACCGTTCCTGCATACTTCACCGACTCACAGCGTCAGGCAACAAAGGACGCAGGCAAAATTGCAGGTCTTGACGTAAAGAGAATTATTAACGAGCCTACTGCAGCGGCGCTTGCCTTCGGTATCGACAAGGAGGACGACCAGAAGGTTATGGTTTATGACCTCGGCGGCGGTACCTTCGACGTTTCGATTATCGAAATGGGCGACGGCGTTCAGGAGGTACTTGCAACGGCAGGTAACAACCGTCTTGGCGGCGACGACTTTGACCAGAAGATTATGGACTGGCTCGTAGCTGAGTTCAAGGCTCAGAACGGCATTGACCTTTCTACTGACAAGATGGCTATGCAGCGTATCAAGGAAGCTGCCGAAAAGGCAAAGATTGACCTTTCGGGTATGACAACAGCTCAGATTTCGCTTCCGTTCATTACTGCTGACGCAACAGGTCCAAAGCACCTTGAAACCACCCTTACAAGAGCAAAGTTCAACGAAATGACAGCTGACCTTGTTGAAGCTACAATGGGTCCAGTTCGTCAGGCTATGGCTGACTCTGGACTTTCGATGAACGAAATTGACAAGATTCTTCTTGTCGGCGGCTCAACGCGTATTCCTGCAGTTCAGGACGCAATCAAGGGCTTTTCGCACAAGGAGCCGTTTAAGGGCATTAACCCCGACGAGTGTGTTGCTATGGGCGCAGCGCTTCAGGGCGGCGTTCTCGGCGGCGACGTTAAGGGACTTCTTCTACTCGACGTTACTCCGCTGTCACTCGGTATCGAAACAATGGGCGGCGTAAACACCGTTATTATCGAAAGAAATACAACAATTCCTACCAAGAAGTCACAGATTTTCTCTACGGCAGCCGACAACCAGACCTCAGTTGAGGTTCACGTTCTTCAGGGCGAAAGAGAATTTGCAAAGGATAACAAGACGCTCGGTATGTTCCACCTTGACGGAATTCTTCCTGCAAGACGTGGTGTGCCGGAGATTGAGGTTACCTTTGATATTGACGCAAACGGTATCGTTCACGTTTCTGCAAAGGATTTAGGCACGGGTAAGGAACAGCAAATCAGCATCACCGCTTCATCAAATATGAGCAAAGAGGATATTGACAAGGCTGTCCGCGAGGCTGAGCAGTTTGCAGAAGAGGACAAGAAGAAGAGAGAGGCTGTTGACCTTCGCAACAACGCCGACCAGATGGTATACCAGACCGAAAAGATGCTGTCCGAGGACGGCGACAAGTTCTCAGCAGACGACAAATCAGCACTCGAAACAAAGCTCGGCGCACTCAAGGAAGCGCTCAAGGGCGACAACAACGAGGCTATCAAGTCTGCTCAGGAGGATTTGACAAACAAGTTCTACGAGGTTTCACAGAAGCTTTATCAGCAGGCTCAGGCAGCGCAGGGCGCACCACAGGGCGACCCGACGCAGGGCGCAGGCGCACAGCCAGACGAAGGCTATACCGATTATACAGAGGTAGACGAGAACTAAAAATGGAGAATTGAGAGTTGAGAATTGAGAATTAAGGGCGGCACAGCCGCACCAGATAATAATGGGTGAGGGCATAGCCCTCTTGGAGCGAGCGCCTCACCCTTTTGTCCGCAGGCGGACATTTCCCCTCACAGGGGAATCACCCGAAATTCTACATTCTACATTCTCAATTCTACATAAAATGGAGGGCAAATATGCCTGAGAACAAGAGAGATTACTATGAAGTGCTCGGCGTAAGCAAGGGTGCTTCAGACGATGAAATTAAAAAAGCATACAGAAAAACTGCCAAGAAATACCACCCCGACCTCAACCCCGACGACGCAGAGGCGGAGGCTAAGTTCAAGGAGTGTAACGAAGCGTACGAGGTGCTTTCCGACCCACAGAAGAAGGCGCGTTACGACCAGTTCGGCTTTGCGGGCGTAGACCCTAACTTCGGCGCAGGACAGGGCGCGGGCGGCTTTGGCGGCGGCTTCGGCGGGTTCGAGGGCGACATTGACCTCGGTGACATCTTCTCGTCGTTTTTCGGTGGCGGCGGCTTCGGCGGCGGTGCGCGTAATCCAAACGCACCTCGCAGGGGCAGGGACATTCAGTCTGCCGTTACGATTACGTTTGAGGAAGCGGCAAAGGGCTGCAAAAAGTCGGTTGACGTATCGCGCGTTGAGGACTGTTCACAATGTCACGGCACGGGCGCGGCTGAGGGCAGCTCGCCGACAACGTGTCCCGACTGTCAGGGCAGAGGCTTTATCAACGTTCAGCAGCGTTCAATTCTCGGTACGATTAATACCCAGACGACCTGCTCGCGTTGCGGCGGCAAGGGCAAAATCATCGACAACCCGTGCCCGAAATGTCAGGGCAAGGGCAAGGTCAGAAAGCGTACGAAGGTTGACGTTGACATACCCGCGGGCATTGATAACCGTCAGGTTGTTAATCTTCGCGGCTTCGGCGACAGCGGCGTAAACGGCGGACCTGCAGGCGATTTGAAGGTCGTTGTAAACGTGCGCGCTCACAAGGATTTTGAGCGTGACGGCTACGATTTGCATTACAAAAAGCACGTCAGCATCGTCGAAGCGACTCTCGGCGCAGAGCTTCGCGTTCCGACTCTCGAGGGCGACGTCAAGTACAATATGCCCGCAGGCACTCAGCCAGGCGAGGTGTTCAAGCTCAAGGGCAAGGGCGTTCAGCGCCTTAACGGCGTAGGCAAGGGCGATATGTTCGTCACCGTTGTCGTTGATATTCCGACAAACGTGTCGGCGGAGCAGGCAAATCTCCTGAAGGAATTTGACAAAACCTACAAGCCGCCTAAAAACCCAGGCAAAAAAGGCTTTTTTGATAAGTTCAAATAACAAAAAGACGCACTTTATGTGCGCCTTTTTTGTTGTAATTTACTATTTAATTTTACTTTTTCATTTGTTATAATAATTATTGTTCGAGCTAAGCGAGTAACATACGGCTTGAGGTGTGAAGCCTGAAGCATTACCAAGGAGGCACTTATGGGAGGATTTTTCGGAGCAGTATCAAAAGAGGATTGTGTATTTGACTTGTTTTTCGGTGTGGATTACCATTCGCACCTCGGCACACGCCGTGCAGGTCTTGCGGTTTACGACTCTGAAAACGGCTTTGACAAGGCAATTCACAACATCGAAAATGCGCCCTTCAGAACTAAGTTCACCAAGGAGTCAAACGATATGCACGGCTCAATGGGTATCGGCTGTATCAGCGACTTTGAAGCGCAGCCTATCCTCGTGCGTTCGCACCACGGCACGTTTGCTATCGCGACTGTCGGCAAGGTGAACAACAGCGACGAAATCGTAGAAGAAATAATCAATAACAAAACGCATTTCTTCGAGATGCAAAACGGCGATATTAACCAGACGGAGCTTATCGCCGCTATGATTAACCAGAAGGATAACTTCATCGACGGTATCCGCTATGTGCAGGAAACCGTTGACGGCTCAATAAGTATGCTTATTCTCACGCCGAAGGGCGTGTATGCCGCAAGGGACAAAATGGGCAGAACGCCCGTCGTTCTCGGACAGAAGGAGGACGGCTACTGCGCGAGCTTCGAGAGCTTCGCATACCTTAACCTCGGCTATTCTCCGCTCAAGGAGCTTGCTCCAGGCGAGGTTGTCGTTATGACACCTGACGGAGTAAAAACGCTCATCAGCGGCGGCGACAAAATGAAAATCTGTACGTTTTTGTGGATTTACTACGGCTATCCGTCATCGTCGTACGAGGGCATCAGCGTCGAAAAAATGCGCTACGAATGCGGCAAGGCGCTTGCAAGGCGCGACCGCGACAGCGGAATAAAGCCCGACGTTGTAGCGGGCGTTCCCGACTCGGGTATCGCACACGCAATCGGCTATTCAAACGAATCGAAAATCCCGTACACAAGACCGTTCGTTAAGTACACGCCGACCTGGCCGCGTTCCTTTATGCCGACTATCCAGAGCAAGCGCGACCTTATCGCAAAGATGAAGCTTATACCGATTAAGGATTTAATCGAGGGCAAAAGCCTGCTGATGATTGACGACTCAATCGTGCGCGGAACTCAGCTTCGCGAAACGACGGAGTATCTGTTTGCAAGCGGCGCAAAGGAGGTACATATCCGTCCTGCGTGTCCGCCGCTGTTCTTCGGCTGTAAGTATCTCAACTTCTCGCGCTCAACGAGCGAAATGGAGCTTATCACACGCCGTGTAATCAGGGAGCTTGAGGGCGGCGACGTGAGCGACGAGGTGCTTCAGGAGTACATCAATCCCGACAGCGAAAAATACGCAAATATGCTCGAAGCTATACGCAAGCAGCTTAAATTCACCTCGCTTCGATATCACCGTCTTGACGATATGATTGAAAGCGTGGGAATAGAAAAGGACAAGCTCTGCACCTATTGCTGGGACGGCAGAGAGTAATAAAACAAAAAAGTCTTCCCCTCGAGGGAAGGCTTTTTTTAATGCGGAATACGGAATTATTGGTTACTCACTTCGTTCGGACAATTATAACGGGCGGATGGTATCCGCCCCTACACGGACGTTGCGGTGATATTTGTAGGGGCTGATATTATCAGCCCGCATATAATTCGGAGTTCGGTTTTTATGCCGCAGGCAATTCATTCAATCATACAGCTTTATTATATGTATTACCCTCAGCCGCAAAAAAACTGCCCCGCATTTCTGCAGGGCAGTCGTTGTGTTAATTAAAGGGTAACAACTGGACCTAAGGATTCCATTGTTGACTCAAAACCGCTGTAGTGGTATGTGTCAGGGTTGGAAGCTGTGAGAACGTCCTCTGCGGAGGTAATCACAACTTTGAATTCGGGTTCTTTGTACTCAAATTTTTTCATCGTGTTTTCCTCCTTATGCAAAGTAGTTGTTTGCAGCTAC
>JAFWKC010000138.1 GCA_017514345.1 Eubacterium sp. | reverse complement strand
TATACTGCAATCAGCTTATCAACAGATGAAAAGAGAAGAAAAATGAAATTTGTATTTATAGTTAACCCCATTTCGGGAAGCGAGGACAAGGCGCGTATTTTCAAGAACATCAAAAGTGCTTTCCGTCAGAACGACCACGAAATGATTATCGAAGAAACTAAGGGGCAGGGCGACGCGAAGGATATTGCGTCACGCTATGCCAATGAGTTCGGCAAGGACTGCGTTATCGTTGCGTGCGGCGGCGACGGCACCGTTCACGAGGTTGCAAACGGACTTGCACATACAGACACTCCGATGCTGCTTCTTCCGTTCGGAACGGGCAACGATTTTGCAAAAAAGGTTTACGGCACGAAGGAAATTGACGTCGAAAGGATTATTTCGCAATTTGGCTTTTTTGGCGGCGACATTGATTATGAAGTGAAGCCGATTGACCTTATTGATTATAACGGCGAAAAGTGTATCAACGTTATGTCCTTCGGGCTCGATACGATAGTCGAAACTATCGGCAGAAAAATGGCGGCTAAAGCGCCGTTTCTCGGTCAGAAGGCGTACACCGTTGCAATTCTTCCCGTACTCGCAAAGCCGCTTCATTACACGGTTAGCTACGACGTAACGTGCGTTGACGAAAACGGCAACGAATACCAGATGAAAGAGGATAACAAGGACTACGTTCTTTTTGCTATCTGTAACGCGAGCTACTACGGCGGCGGCTTTTGTCCTGCGCCGAACAGCTCCCTCGACGACGGACTGCTTGATTTTGCGCTTGTCAACGGACTTTCGCTTCGTCAGGCGCTCCCGATTATTCCAAAGTATTCTGCGGGCGAGGCGAATGAAAAAACCTTCCCAGGTCTGATAACTACGGGAAGGCTGAAGTGCGGCAGAATATGGATGGAGGACGGCTCTAAGCTCCTCGGTAACTGCGACGGCGAAAACTTCGATTATAGCGAGGTTATTTTCAAAACAGAAGAAAAAGCGATGAAGCTTTGTTTTTTGAAATAAAGCTACATAAAAAGAAGCGGATGACGTCGTCATCCGCTCTTTATCTATCGTAATACTGCAAATCCTAAATCAATCGCGCCGCCGAGAACTCGCGACGTTCTGTGCATACCGAGCGTTTCGGTAAGCCAAAGAATTAATAACGCTATCAGAATTGCGATAATCATTGCTTCCTTGCTCATAATAACCCTCCTGATTAATACTTTATCCAATACTTATTATAAACACAAATCAAAAATAAATCAATAGCTTTTTTATGCAAATTGACGAAGTGAAAAAAATAACTGTTTTTTGTTGAAAATTCTGCAACGTTGATTTATAATGATATTAATTATTATAATGGGGGAATTTGGGTATGAGTCTTTATTCACTTGCAACCTCAGTCGTGCCCGATACGTCGGTAGGCTTTACCGCAACGGTAATTCTCGCAGGACTGGGGATTGTACTTGCCACGCTGGCGGTACTGATAATTGTATTTAACATATTCGGCAAATTAGTTTCAAAAACGCAAGGAGCAAATATGAGAAAGAATAAGAAAAACAAAGCGGCAAAACAGGAAAATCCCCAGCTTAATATAATTCCTACACCGCCTCCTGCACAGGCGCCGAGCGCACCTGCAGCACAGGGCATCAGCGGTGAAATTGTTGCTGCAATCAGCGCGGCTGTGTATATGATGGAGGGCGAGGGCGCAGTAGTTACCTCTATTGCTCCCGCAACGCGCGCGCAGGCACCTAACCCGATTACAAGACGCAATCCGTGGGCGTTTGCAGCTATCAGCGAAAACACAAGACCTTTTTAGGAGGACGCTTCAATGGAAGTTTTACAGGGTGTCTGGGAGGTTATAAAAAGCATATTTTTAAATAGCGGCTATGCTTATTTCTTCTCAGACGGCGGCTGGAAGAACCTGGTAATGATTATCGTTGCCTTCTTTTTCCTCTGGCTCGGCATCAAGCGCGGCTTTGAACCGCTTTTGATGATACCTATTGCATTTGGTATGCTGCTTGCAAATCTGCCTATGGCAAATCTTGCGGTGCAGTATCACGATTTACAGGGCTTTATCGACCTTGTCGCAGGCCGTCTTACCGACGAGGCGGGAAAGACGCTTACGCCTGGACTTATGGACTTTTTGTATTTCGGCGTAAAGGCGGGAATTTATCCGCCGCTGATTTTCCTCGGTATCGGCTCAATGACCGACTTTACTTCGCTTATCGCGCGCCCGAGCTCGTTTATTCTCGGTGCTGCGGCTCAGCTCGGTATCTTTATTGCATATCTTGTTGCAATCCTGCTCGGCTTTGCGCCGAATGAGGCAGGCTCAATCGCTATCATAGGCGGCGCTGACGGTCCTACGGCGATATTCGTTACGTCTAAGCTCGCGCCCGCGATGCTCGGTACAATCGCAGTTGCGGCGTATTCGTATATGGCGCTCGTGCCTGTTATTCAGCCGCCGATTATGCGCGCACTGACTACAAAAAAGGAACGTAGCGTGGTTATGGGCAACCTTCGTCCCGTATCAAAGCTCGAAAAAATCCTGTTTCCTATTATGGTAACGGTTATCGTGTCGCTTCTGCTTCCCGACGCGGCAACGCTTGTCGGAATGCTTATGCTCGGCAATCTGCTTAAGGAAAGCGGACGCACCGACCGTATCGCAAAGGCGGCGCAGAACGAGCTTATGAACATCGTTACAATTTTGCTCGGACTGTCTGTCGGAGCAACCACCTCGGCGCAGGCGTTCCTTAATCTGAATACGCTGAAAATCGTGCTTCTCGGACTTCTTGCCTTTGGCTTCGGTACGGCAGGCGGAACGCTTTTTGGAAAGCTTATGTATCTTCTTTCAAGAGGAAAGGTTAATCCGCTTATCGGCTCGGCAGGCGTGTCGGCAGTACCGATGGCGGCGCGTGTCAGCCAGAAGGTCGGAGCGCAGGAAAATCCTTCAAACTTCCTGCTTATGCACGCTATGGGACCGAACGTTTCGGGCGTTATCGGCTCCGCGGTCGCAGCAGGTATACTTCTTACCCTGCTCGGATAAGCATATAATTTATAATACAATTAAATAAGAGGGTGCATAGGCACCCTTTTATTTCTATGGTGATTTTATGAACAAAGACGCAGTAAAACCGAATAAAGAGCAGCAAAGGGTTATCGACACAATCGACGGACCCGTGCTTGTTGTTGCAGGCGCAGGAACGGGCAAAACAGCAACTATTGTCAAAAGAATTGAGCATATTATCCGCGACGGCTACGCGCTTCCGTGGCAGGTGCTTGCAATTACCTTTACCAACAAGGCGGCAGGCGAGCTGAAGGAACGACTTGTCAACACAATAGGCGACGAAGCGAGCGAAATATGGGCTCAGACGTTTCATTCGATGTGCGCAAGGATGCTTAGACGCTTCGGCGACAGGCTCGGCTATTCTCAGCATTTTACAATTTACGATACCGACGACCAGAAGCGTGTTATGAAGCGCGTTCAGAAGAGCCTCGGCATCGAGGACAAGTTCCTAAACCACCGTTCAATTCTCGCTGAAATCAGCCACGCAAAGGACAGCCTTATCAGTCCTGCCGAATACAAGGCAAGCACGGTTAACGACTTCCGCAAGGCGAAAATTGCTCAGTGCTACGAGGAGTATCAAAAGGAATTGATGCGCGCCGACGCTATGGATTTTGACGATATGATTTACAATACCGTCGCTTTGCTTAAGGAAAATGACGATGTGCTTGAGCTTTATCAGCAGCAGTTCAGATATGTTATCGTCGACGAGTATCAGGACACGAGCTACGCTCAGTACGTGCTGACTTATCTTCTTGCAGGCGGCTATCACAACATCTGCGTTGTCGGCGACGACGACCAGAGCATCTACCGTTTTCGCGGCGCGACTATTGAAAATATTATGCGTTTTAAGGAGCGCTACGAGGACGAGGGGCTTAAGGTAATTCAGCTTGAGCTTGCAGAAAACTACCGCTCTATGCAAAATATTCTTGACGCGGCAAACGGTGTCATCAAGAACAATTCAACACGTCTTGCTGACAAGCATCTTCGCTCATATGCGGGCAAGGACGGCGAAAAGGTAGTGCTTTATACTGCGCTGAGCGAAACTGACGAGGCGCGCTTTATTGTTGACGAGATTAACGAAAACGTCAGAAACGGCAGGGCGTACAGGGATCACGCAGTGCTCTACCGTATGAACGCGCAGTCGCGTAATATCGAAATGATGCTTGCAAAATCGGGCGTTTCGTACAAAATTATCGGCGGCAACCGTTTCTTTGACCGAAAGGAAATCAAGGACATCGTGTCCTACTTTGCCGTTATCAACAATACTGCCGACAACGTGCGCCTTCAGCGTATCATTAACACACCTAAGCGCGGTATCGGCGACACGATGTTCAGCTATATTCTTGAAATTGCGGCTGTCAACGGTATGACGGCATTTGAGGTGTGCGAGCACGCTGACGAGTTTGCGAAAACCTCACGTAGCGCAGGCAAATTAAAGGAATTCTGCGATTTGATAAACGGCTTTATCAGATGCGCCGAGGACGGTATGGAGCCGTCGGATTTGTTACAGGAAATTATTGAAAAAACGCGGTATTTTGACTATCTCGACGAGGAAGACCCGCAGAAAGCCGACAGCCGAAAGGAAAACGTTCAGGAGCTTTCCACCATGCTGATAAAGTATCAGGAGGACGATGACGAATTTACTATTTCCGATTTTCTTGAGGACGTTGCGCTTGTGTCGGATATCGACTCTTATAACGAGGACGACGACTGCGTAGTGCTTATGACGCTTCATTCCGCAAAGGGGCTCGAATTCCCAGTAGTGTTTATCCCTGGACTCGAGGAGGGAATATTCCCTGGAAACCAGAGTCTTTACAGCGACGAGGAGCTTGAGGAGGAACGCCGTCTTGCGTACGTCGGAATTACTCGCGCAAAGGAAAAGCTCTATCTTATCAACGCGCGTCAGCGTATGCTTTACGGCACTACGAACAGAAATATTGCCTCGCGTTTTCTTCGCGAAATTCCGCAGGAGGTTACCGAGGACAGAAGCATTCATGAGCAGGCGAAACCGTATGCCTTTGCAGGCGGCTTTACAAGCGGCTCATCGGGCTTCGGTACGCCGAAAAAACCGTATAAATACAGCAAAACTACGCCAATCGGCGATGCTAAGCAGAGCAGCTCAGCGGCTCATCAGTTCGGTCAGACGGGCGGCGCGTCAGGCACGGGCGAAACGTACGAAACTGGCGACACCGTAAGGCATAAGTCGTTTGGAACGGGCGTTATTCTCAGTGCAAAGCCCATGGGCAACGATACGCTGCTTGAGGTTGCGTTTGACAAGGCGGGAACGAAAAAGCTTATGGCGAATTTTGCAAAGCTTGAGAAAATGTAGTTGTATAGCTTTAAGCTTTGAGCTTGTGTTTTAACAAAAAAATCACTCCTTCATATGATGTATTAAAGCAATGCTTTAAATCATTTTGAAGGAGTTTTTTTAATGGCAGATGTACCTATTATCAACCCGAACGAAACGAGGATTAACGACACCGTGTGCATTGACACAAAACGTATTTTTGACTCTTGTGTCAGCAAGGATTGCTGCGAGGATTTAAGAGTTACATTCTACGGCGGCGCGCAGGATATTATCGACCGTGCCGACAACATCAAAACGCGCGACTGTGATATCGTTGCCGTGAGCATTGACGTTGAAGACGTGCCTTTTAACAGAGGATATTACAACGTCGACATAAACTTTTATTTCAGACTCAGATTTGACGTTTACGGCGCGCCGTTCGGCAATCCTCAGACTGTAATCGGATTTACGAATTTTGAGAAAAAGTGTATTCTTTTCGGCTCAGAGGGCGACGTCAAGGTGTTCAAATCAACGCTTAACAGGGCAATTAATCAGCTCGACAGTCCCGAAGCGCCGCAGTATTCCAACCCGACGGCTAAGGTTCAGGCAGTTGACCCAGTTGTCCTTGATACGGACGTTATCGACATCCATCACTGCCGCCGTCCGCTCTTCACGGCGTATCCCGACAGCGTGCGCGAGCTCGTTGAGGACATCAATTTCCGTCCTAATCCGCGCAAGGCTGTGCTTGTAACTCTCGGACTTTTCTCGATTGTACAGATGGAGCGCGACGCTCAGATTCTCATTCCTGCATATGATTACTGCATCCCCGAAAGAGAATGTGACTGCTCGACGGCAGACCCGTGCTCAACCTTCCAGAATATTGAATTTCCCGTTGACGATTTCTTCCCGCCCGAAAGAGATGAAATGTCATAAAAAAAGAGCCGCGAGGAGCACCCTACATAAATAGGGTGCTCCAAATCTTTGTAATCAGCCGATGTTTGATTGTAGGTATGGAAAATCACATATCAATTAAGCATACGGAGGATTATATTATGAAGAAATATATTACTGATGAAAAGAACGGG
>JAFWKC010000137.1 GCA_017514345.1 Eubacterium sp. | reverse complement strand
GCTTCATAATATCAGACGTATCGGAAAAAGCAGCAGCAGTTAATTCTGTTTCTGCTTCTCTTTCTTTTTCTATTTCTGTATCTCTGACTGTGTCTGTGTCTGTGTCAGTTTCTGTATCTGTATCTGTATCTTTATCTGTTTCTTTATCTGTATCGGTATTTTTCGTATACGAAAGATTACGGTCGTATACGGTCGTATGCGCTCGCATAGCCTTTTTGTGCATAAAATCGGACAGTCGCAGATTATATGACGGCTCAGGCTTGAAATTGCCGTACATATGTGATAATATTTTTATATGCGTAACCAGGAAAAAACTACCATCAGAAAAGTTGCTTTTCACAAGAGTGAAAGCATATATTTGATTATACGCGGACTTGAAGTCGGAATTGCTTCAGGTCTTGTTTGCGTTTTGTACCGTTTTGCGCTTGTTTTTGCCGAGGAAGGTCTGATGAAGGTGCTTGAGCTCGTCAAGGGCTCGCCTGTAAAAATCGCCTTGTGGCTTGCGCTTTTGTGCGTTCTCGGCGTTATGGTATCATACATAACTAAGTGGGAGCCCGACGCCGCAGGCTCGGGTATTCCACAGACCTCGGGCGAAATCCGCGGTTATTTTTCGCTGAATTGGTGGCGCGTAATTATCGCAAAATTCATCGGCGGCACGACTTCCGTTTTCAGCGGACTTTCGCTCGGCAGAGAGGGACCGTCCGTACAGCTCGGCGGTATGGCGGCAAAGGGCGTTTCTACGCTCACGAAAGCCGACAAAACGACACAGCTCCGTATGATTAGCTGCGGCGCAGGCGCAGGTATGGCGGCGGCGTTCAACGCTCCGATTGCAGGCACAATGTTTGTGCTTGAGGAAATACATCACTCGTTTGACAAGGCTATGCTTTGTATGAGCATCGTGGCGTCGATTACTGCCGATTACATCTCTATCGCCTTTTTCGGACACGAAACGACGTTCCAGTTTGACACGGTAACGCTCGCGCTTCATCACTACTGGATACTTGTGATTATGGGCGTCGTACTCGGCGCGGCAGGCGCGGGATACAACGTGTTTATGGTATGGGCACAGAAGCTTTACAAAAAAATCACGAAAATACCGAACCCCGTCAAAATGGCGTTCGTTTTCCTCGTCAGCGGCGTTGTCGGACTGACGTTCCCGCAGATTTTATGCGGCGGTCACAGTATGGCGTCAAAGCTTATGACAGACAGACCTGAGCTCGGTATGCTGTTCCTTCTGCTTTTTGCAAAATTCCTGTTCGGCGCGTTTTCTTTTGCTTCGGGTGCGCCAGGCGGAACGCTTTATCCGCTGTGCGTGCTCGGCGCGTACATCGGCGCGATTTTCGGCAATATTGCAATTGAGCAAATCGGCATACGCGACGGGCTATATGAGGAGTTCGTCGTAATCGGTATGGCAGGACTGTTTTCGTCAATTGTACGCGCTCCGCTTACGGGAATTATTCTCGTCTTTGAGCTTACGGGCGATATGCATTCGCTCCTTCCGATAGCGACGGTAAGCCTGATTTCCTACGCAGTTGCAAACACAATCGGCACGGCGCCGTTTTATTCAATCCTGTTTGAAAAGGCAGTCGAAAACACCGACTCCCCTGCACTCAACACAAAGGAGGTTGAAAAGGTAATTCAGACCTTCACCATCCCCGTCGGAAGCGCGGTAAACGGAAAGAAAATTTCTGAAATCGAATGGGGCAAGCACTGCCTTATCGTGTCCGTTGAGCGCGACGAAACGCCGATTACACCGAAGGGCGACACCGTTCTGAAGGAGGGCGATACGCTCGTTATACTGATTTCACAGCGGCGCTTTTCGCAGGACGTACAGAGAATTTGCGATACAATAAAGAAGCCGAAAAAATAAAATCTTGACAATATAATATAATACTGTTATAATGTTAGGGCTTGCAGAGGCAGGCAAATATCCTTGCGTGAGGAAAATCACGCCAAAGTCCAAAAGGAGGTGCTGAAGAATGGCATTAAGAAATTACGAAATCGTTATGGTTTACTCTCTTTCAAAGGGTAACGAGGCAGTTGACGCTCTTAAGACGAAGTTCACTGACCTTATTTCGAAGAATGGCACTCTTGGCGAAGTTGAAGATTGGGGCAAGAAAAAGCTTGCGTATCCTATCAACTACGAAACCGAGGGTTACTACGTTCTTATCAACTTTGCTTGTGAGGAATCCTTCCCTGCTGAGCTTGACCGTGTAATTAACATTACTGACGGCGTGCTTCGCTCACTTATCGTCGCTAAAGGCGAATAAGGAGGTTACTTTATGATTAATATGGTAGCCTTGATGGGCAGATTAACTTACGAGCCTGAGCTCAGAACTACCCAGTCGGGTATTTCCGTTATCAGCTTTCAGGTTGCCTGCGACAGAAGCTATCAGTCACAGGGACAGGAAAGACAGGCTGATTTCATCGACTGCGTTGCCTGGCGACAGACAGCTGAGTTCATCAGCCGTTATTTTCACAAGGGCTCGATGATTGCAGTTGAGGGCTCAATCCAGACAAGAAACTATACCGACAAAAACGGTAACAACAGAAAAGCAGTAGAGGTTATCGCAAACAACGTTTCCTTCTGCGGCTCAAAGGCAGAAAGCGGCACAGGCGCTGCTCCGACACAGGAATTCAGCCAGCCCGCACCGAGCTATTCAAGCGCAGATACAAGTGATTTTGAGGAAATCGTTGACGACGATGATGACCTTCCATTCTAAGAATAATTAAGGAGAAAAAACTATGGCATACAACAAAGGCCCGAGAAAGGGACGCAGAAAGGTTTGTCAGTTTTGTGCAGAAAAGGTTGAGGTAATCGACTACAAGGATGCAGCAAAGCTCAGAAAGTTCACTTCAGAAAGAGCTAAAATCCTTCCTCGCCGTGTAACTGGCACTTGTGCAAAGCATCAGAGAGAGCTCACAACAGCTATCAAGAGAGCTCGTCACCTTGCTCTGCTTCCATACATTTCAGACTAACAAGCATTAAACCGCTGAATTTTCAGCGGTTTTTGTTATTTAAGGCAACTAAATTGACTTTTCGATACTAATATGTTATAAAATATATAACTAATTTTCAAAGGAAAAAGTAAAATGGATAAAATTGCAGTATTAGTTCCGTGCTACAACGAAGAAAAAACCATCGGCAAGGTTGTAAGCGACTTTAAGCGCGTTCTTCCGACGGCTACAATCTACGTTTACGACAATAATTCGAGCGACAAGACCTCGGAAATTGCCGAAAGAGAGGGCGCAATTGTTCGTCACGAATACAAGCAGGGCAAGGGCAACGTTATTCGCCGTATGTTCCGCGAAATCGACGCGGAGTGCTATATTATGATTGACGGCGACGACACTTATCCTGCGGAAGCCGCGCCAGAAATGGTAGAAAAGGTGCTCACAAGGAAAGCCGATATGGTAGTCGGCGACAGGCTTTCCTCGACGTATTTTGAGGAAAACAAGCGCCCGTTCCACAACTTCGGTAACGATATTGTCAGAAAGAGCATCAACTTCCTTTTCAAAAACGACATCAAGGATATTATGACGGGCTACCGCGCTTTCAGCTACGAATTTGTTAAGACCTTCCCTGTTCTTTCAAAGGGCTTTGAGATTGAAACTGAAATGAGTATTCACGCCGTTGACAAGAATATGTTTGTTGAAAACGTTGTAATTGAATACCGCGACAGACCTGAGGGCAGCGAATCAAAGCTCAACACCTTTTCGGACGGCATCAAGGTTATCAAGACGATTATCCGCCTTTTTGCAGTTTACAAGCCACTTGCGTTTTACGGCATAATCGCGGCAATACTGACAATTCTTGCAGTTGCATTCTTTATCCCCGTCCTTGTAAATTATACGAAAACAGGTCTTGTGCCGAACTTCCCGACGCTCATCGTCTGCGGTTTCGTAGCAATTGCCGCTATACAGTCCTTCTTTGCAGGCATCACGCTTCAGACGCTCAGGCAAAAGGAAAAGCAGGACTTTGAAATGAACCTGATAAAAACAGACAACGACAAAAAGAACATGAAATAAACGAGGCAGTAATATGAAACGAATTATATCATTTTTACTTGCAATCACTTTATTTGCATCGGCGCTCAGCGTTTCGCTCAGCGTGTTTGCCGCGACTACCGCGCCTAAAGGCGTTACCGCTTACGCTGTTTCACAGACGGGCGTAACGGTAAAGTGGAACAAGGTTAGCGGCGCTTCAAAATACTACGTATTCCAGAGCGCAAAAAAGGACGGCAAATACAAAAAGGTTGCTACTGTCAAAAAAACCTCAGCGAAAATCAAATCGCTAAAAAAGAACAAAGCATACTTTTTCAAGGTAAAAGCCGTCAAAAACGGCTCTGAAGGCGCGTTCTCAAAAATAGTAAAGACTCGCACTCATAAGAGCTATGACAAAGCGGCGCTTTGCGAAGCGTACTGCAACGCGGCAAAGCAGCTTATAGGCGCTTACGGCGCGCCCGAGGTAAGGGAATACTTCACTACGTCGGACACTCAGAAGTTCTATTTAAGCGGCGTAAGCAGCGTGTTTGTCAGCGACCTCAACAACGACGGCATTCCCGAATTAACCGTTGCATATTCAAAAACGAGCGAGTACAAAAACGAATACGAATTCCACGTTGACGGTGATTTTATGTTTGACATCTTCACTTTCAACAACGGCGGCGCGGTTAAGGTGTTCACAGGCACTCAGCTTTATGACGGTCAGGACTACGGCGCAGGTTACTACGTTTCCTTCCTGAACAAAAACCGCAGCAAATACGCGCTTCAGTACGAATACACGCTCAAGAAATCGGGCTTTATCAAGAAAAAGAGCAAAAACGGCGAATTTGCAACACTAACTGTATCAGGAAACAAGATGAAAATTGTCGACAGATACCAGTATGACAACGAAAAGGGTACGCCGTATAAAAACGGCAAATCGATTTCTGAAAAGGATTGGAGCAAGTCAACCTGGTACGGCAACAATAGCTTCGGTAAAAAGTATTTCACACAGCTCAACACGTCCTGTGTTTCGCGAGGCAAAGCAGCAGAATACAAAGCTCAGCTTGAAAGCACGCTCAGCGCGCTTGAAAACAAAACTGCAGTATAACATTATAACATAAAGATAAAGGGTAAGGACTTGACGTCCTTACCCTTTTAGTTTGTTAGGATTTCAGGTGTTAATCCTCTACTTTAACCAACGTTACTGGGAAATTACCAGTAGATGAGGAACTTAATAATTTTGCTACAAGATAGTATGTTTTTCCTGCAGTAAAATCATATGTTATTGAGAAATTATTTCCAGTGCCTCCGTCGTCATCATACGCTAATTTCTCACCTTCGTCACTATACAGTTGTCCATAAGTGTCATAAGAATCAGTATCCGAACTGAACGTATATTGACCGTCCGTTTCAGGTACAAACTTGTACACTGCACAATCCCCAGCATTAACAATCTGAGCTTCCTGTTCAGTTTCTTCTGTAATGGTAGTAGTGGCCAATTCATCAAAAGACTTCTGATAAACACGATAGGTGTATATATCGTTGTAACGTCCATATACGCTGACTAATCCAACACAACCGTCATCTGGCAGGTTTTCAGTGGACATTGAACAGGTATCATCATAATAGTCCTCAAAATATACTTCAGATAAGTCGAAAGCTAAAATATTAATTACGCCAAAATCATCATTCTTAGTAATTGATGCCTCGAGATAGTCGCCGTAAACATATATATTGTATCTATTATCTTCCGCATAATTAATATTGGTTTTTTCTACTATAAACTTTGTGTTAATACTTGCAAACAAACGGATAGTATAAGCTTTATCTTTTTCCAAATAGAAGCTCACACTATTATTATCATCGTCAGCGTAATACTCATAAACACGGATGCCCTTATCATTATACAGATAATAATCAATGTCGTAACTGTCAGCAGATATGGTATATAATGCGCTTTCTGTCGGTGTAAACCTGTAGTAAGCAGAGGACCAATCATCATCTTCACGTTTTGGCAACGTAAATTCTTCGTTTAGTTTCAAATCATAAACTTGATCAGCAATACAGTAATAATAGATGTAGTAAGTATATGTAGTGTCTTGGTAGGTCAAAGTACATCTATAGTACTTGTCGCCGTCGTCTTCTACAGTCTCAATTTTTGATGTGACGCCTTCATACGAGCATTCAACAGTAACATCATCCTTTATTTCATCAAAACTGTCTGCTAAACCATATAACTCGATTTCTCCGCTATCTCCATACATATCATAATATGTCCTGAGGCAGTTTGGTGCAGAAATACCCTTTATTTTAAATATCGTGGATTCGTCATATCTATAATAAACGTTGTATTGTCTTGCTACACCTGATACAGTATTGGTAATAAGCACTTTGCCAACAAGATTTTCTTCACCGCTTGCAGCGGATTTCGCAACGGTAACTTCTTCTCCGTTTTCATTAGATGCATAGATAGTATAGTCACTAACAGTTGGTTCAGTACCATAAAGATATATTGTCTGATCCGAATTGTAATAATCGTAGTTATTAATACTTTCGCCCGTAATATTAATATAGAATGCATCGTTTATTTTGTTTACGCATTCACTCATTTCAGCAACAATTGCAGTAACAGCGTCCTTATCAAGATTGTTACTGTCGCGCATATTTTCCGCACGCTTTAACAAATTCTTTGCAGAAGTCTTGAAAGCATTGTCATAAAGCGTATTAATACCACTGCTCAAGTTAGAAATACCGTTAGATAAGCCCCTTGCCAATATTTCTTCTTCCGTCAATCCAACATCTTCACCGTCATTAACATGAATCCAGCTAACAGTGTTTACGCGTGTAAATCTTCCTGTGCGAGAATCATAATCCGCTACATGCCAAAGGTTGCCTGTTTGACCTGTCGGGATATGAATATCATCTACTACAGAGGTGTTACTCTTGATTTCTACATGTGCCGCTGAAAAATCAGACATATAATTACAGTTTTCATTATATCTGTTTGAATAATCATGAACATAGAAGGAATAAACGCCGTTTACTTTATTATAAATAGTGGTTGTTTCTGGACCTTCATATGTAGTGTCATCAACGTCCAAATCATCATAACGCGCATCATTATAATAATAGTTTTTGTTGCTATACCAAGTATGGAATCTTGAACCGTCAGGTGCAGGACCAACCAAGTGAGAGTCTAAATCGCTCGGTACATGATCGTTGACACCTTCTTTATTCCAATGCAAAACGAACTGTACCTGACCTACCTGCAACGAGCGGGTAACTGTGATTTGTACAGTTACGGTTTGATTTGCTAAAACAGTAATGTTTACTATATTTGATGTAATAGAATGTTCAGCGTCTGCTGTTTGTGCATGAATAGTATAATTTCCTGAAGGAAGATTTTCAAAGCTATAAGTACCGTTTTGGGACTTAACTGATTTAATAATATCTCCAGAAATATTGTTAATACCTGCGCGCAGATTCAATACAACTTCATATTCAATCGGATTACCTGTAACAGAGTCAATAATTGTTCCGCTTACATTACCATTAATTTGAATGTCCGTTACGCTAATTAATGTAATATATTCAATCTGGTATACAGCTCCTGCCGATGTGGAGCTGGTAATAATAATGGTATTAACAACTGGAGCGTAGCCGTTTGCAAGTACAACAAGCGTGTAGTTTCCAAGCGAGCAATTAGAAATAGTAAATTTGCCTTCCTGTGAAACGGCAGACGGGTTGACATTTGCAAAGCGTGCTTCAGCATTGTCTTCGTTCAATGAATTGTCGTAAGGAACCAAATAAACACGGGCACCGTCAACAGAAATTTCACCTTTTACTGTGATGTCATTAACGTTTGACTGGCCGTTGTTCTCAGCAACGACGAAGGTTTCAACTCCTGTAGCAATATTTGTAACAGGAATTCTGCCCAAACCTTCTACGTCAGGAATATTCTTTTCATCATCAACAGATATTGTGGAGTCTTCACTACCTGCTTCCAAAACTAACTGCGTTTTAGCTTTTGCGTGGAAATTCAATCTCTTTGAGGACTTAATCATGCTTCCCTCAGCTGTGTCCTGAGCTGTAACGCCAATTGTATTAGCGTTGTCACCTGTAATAGTTAAATCAATATTGCTTACCATATCAATATCGCTGACTAATTCGGAATCACTATCGTCCACAACCTTCAGAGTTCTTTGGACATTATTGTTCTTCTGAACAGGCTCGTCAATCATAATTTGGGCCTGTGCATTTTTATCGATATGGATTGTACCAGATGGTGCAACAAAACGAAGGAAATTGCCCTTTGCTTTCTCTATAAATGTGTTCTCGGCAATCGCCTCAATGCGAACTTCTTTCCAATGTGCGTTGTCTTCAATTTCTCCATTTGGCAAGTCAACTACCAATTCGATGTCATCATAAGAACCTTCTGGAATTACAAGACAATCAGTTGTGTTTGATTTAAGAATAATCTTCTTGATGTTTTCATCTGTGGTAGCATCTAAAAGCTCTGCTACAGTAGATACAATAATGCTTTCGCCATCAACTGTAACAACACAGGTTGCACTTATGCCGCTGCCGTCCTTTGCAGTTGCTACGATGTTTGCAGTACCGCCTGCAACAGCAGTAACTAATCCGTTTGCACTAACAGTTGCCACTTTTTCATCGCTGCTTTTCCAAACAATATCCTTGTTATTAGCATTGTCAGGCGCAACTATTGCACTAAGAGCAATCGTTCCGTTCAAAGACAGGGTTGCTTTTGTTTCGCTGAGTGTAATAGATTTTACAGTAACTACTGGAGAAATGACAGTCAAGTTGACAGTATCACTAACATTACTGCCGTCCGCTGCCTTTGCTGTAATCGCAGCATTACCAGGTGCAATAGCTGTTACTTCACCGCTATTTGATACAGTCGCTACAGAAGTATTGCTGCTTGACCATGTCAATGCTTTGTTTGTTGCGTTTTCAGGTGCGACAGTTGCTTTCACTGTTTGACGGTCGCCAACCTTCATAGTTGTAGCAGCTGCAGAAACTGTAATCTTGCTTACTTTTACTTCTGGATTGACTACTGTAACCTTACAGGTATATTTTTTGCCGTTCTTTCCCGTAACAGTAATGGTTGCTTTGCCGAGTTCTTTTGCTGTTACAACGCCTTTTTTGTTGACAGTAGCTATCTTTTTATTACTGCTCTTCACAGATTTGATAGACATACCCAACAATTTCAGCTTATATTTTTTCCCTTTTTCTAAGGTTAATTTCTTTTTATCTAATTCAGGTTTTTTTACGGTAACTTTGCACTTATAAGATTTTTTACCTACTTTTGCCGTAATAGTTACCTTTCCAGGCTTTACTGCTTTTACCGTAGCTTTTTGGTTTTTAACAGTTACGGTAGCAATTTTTTTCTTGTTGGTAGACCAACTGACTTTTTTTGCATTAGATACAGACAGTGTTATGGTTTGTCCTGCGTACATAGTTGCTTTGGTTTTGTTGATTTTTGCTGTAGCGCCCTGCGCTGAAATCGTTAATCCAAATACAAACACAAGTATCAAACCAATAATTGAAAGTCTTTTAAAAGTGTTTTTCATAAATTCTCTCCTTACAATTATTTAATCAAAAATTACTAAAAAAATCGGTCGCAACCAAAAACCATTTTTTGTCAGTATTTTTCAATTGTATAAATTATACCATAATACACCGTCATGTGCAATAAAAATAGTAAAAATTGACAAAAAATAAACAATAATATGTTTATACGATGGGTTTACGTCTGTTCCTTTCCAGAAAATAGCATTTTTTGCGTGGTATTTTATTACTGATTTGGTGCAAAATATATTTGTATCAAACGAAATGAGGAGCGGTTATATGAAAGCAACAGGAATTGTAAGAAGGATTGATGATTTGGGCAGAATTGTTATTCCTAAAGAAATAAGAAGAAGCTTCCGCATAAAGGAGGGTGACCCGTTGGAGATTTATACTGACGCGGAGGGCGAGGTTATTTTTAAAAAGTATTCGCCTATCGGCGAGCTGTCGAACTTTGCTTCGCAGTATGCCGAGGTGCTTCACAAAAACGGCGGGCTGCCGATTGCAATAATGGATAACGACCACGTTATCGCGTGTTCGGGTATAAGCAAGCGCGAGGTGCTTGAGCGCAGGGTTACGAAAAACCTTGAGGAGCTTATGGAAAACCGTCAGGTTCATATAAAAACCGACAGCGTGCCGAGCATGAACGCCATTGAGGGCTATTCGCGCAAGGCGGAGGTCGTGTACCCGATTATCTACGGCGGCGACGTCAGCGGCGCTATTGCGCTTTTTGAGGACGAAAACCACGAGCTGCCAAGCGAAACGGATATTAAGCTTGTGCAGGTTGCGGCGGCGTTTTTGGGCAAACAAATGGAGTGAAGTTTTGTGCAATTTGTACAAAATATCCTTGATAGTTTTGTATAAAATAGATAAGTGGTAAAAAACTGCAAAAAACACTTGCATTTTCAAAATTGCGGTGTATAATGTGAAGCAAGTTGAGGGAAGAACGAGCGATAACCTACTGGCTCACCCTCATTTACATATAACAACAACGGCTGATTTCAGCCTTGAAATATACCTACAACGGCTGGTAAAACAGCCTTAAGATATAGCTTTTTAGATTTTTTACATAAATTTTACTCCACAAACAAAGAGGGCACGGTGCTAAACCGTGCTCTCTTTGTTTTATTTTTTATTTCAGCTCAAACGCATCAATTGAGTTGCCCGTTACATTTATGGCGTAGTAATACCCGCCTGCGTAAATCACGCGGTCAACGCTGCCGTTCGTTTTGTGCTCGCTAATAACGTTAATCTTTCCGTCCTTTTCGCCGAAAACAAGTGCAGTTCCTTTACCGCCCTCGTAATCGTTAACGGGAATTGCGAGCGTGTCGCCGCTTTTCAGGATAGCCTTGTGCGTAAGTTGTGCGGGACTGTCGGCGCTTTGATATACCTTTTCATCAAGCACCTTCGGCTCGTTTTTGTTGCTGACGTCAAACAGCGCAAGCTTCACGCCGTCGCGCTGAACGCCGCCCCAGTCGGGATTTGGCTTCGTCGAATAGCCTATACCCATAAGCTTGTTTTCGCCGACGGGTACAAGGTTTGTCGAAAATCCGTCGATTTTCACCTCGCCAGTAATTTTCGGGTCCTTCGGGTTGCTCAGGTCAATGCAAAACAGCGGGTCCGTCGTTTCGTAAGTGATGACGTACGCCATATCGCCGATGTACTTAACAGCCTCAATATGCTCGTCCCTTGCATAGCCGCCGACGCTGCCGACCTTTTTCAGCTCGCCGTCAAGAACGTATAGCATATTAATCTGCTCGCCGTTGTCGCGCGTAGCAGTTGATGCAACGCGAAGATAACCGTCCTTTTCGTCAAGCGACCATTGATTATTGATGTAGCCGTTAACTCTTGCGACTGCTTTTTCCTTAATACTAATACCGTCTATGGAGTATTTGACAATCGTTGAGCCTTCGCCCACGCCGTTGTAATCGGCGCACGAAACGTAAAGCGTTTCGGTGGTGCAATAAACGTTATTCGCGCCGCCCATAACAGCCTTGACCTTGCGTTCTTTGCTCAGTCCGTTCTTCGTGTTGATTGCGCTGATAACGGCGTAATTTGGCTGCTGACAATGCTCAAAGGCGCATATGTCCTCGGCGGGAATTTTCTTGTAAGTGCCGTCTTCTCCCGTACAGCACGGCACAAATTTTTTGTCGTAGGTGTACGTATTTGAGATAACGTAAATATATCCGCCAACCATACGCGAGGTGCTGTATACGCCGCTCTGCTTGTATGTGTCAAGCTCACGGATTTTTTTGCGGTCGGTTATATCATAAGCTCTAACTACAGATTTGGTTTCGTCGTCGGTATGCTCTGTACTGAGCAGATAAAGCCTGTCGCCGTCAAGAAACATTTCTTCATAGGTAGCAACGTCATCTTCGTAAAATTCCTTTGTGCAAAGCTCGGTTGTGCCGTTGCTTACGGAATAAATTGATAACGAGCAATCCGTGGTGTTGAGCATATAGATATACTTTCCGTCGGTCTTGACGATATCAGCCTCGTCAACGCCGTCAACCTGCTTGTACGTGTCGCTGTAAGCTTCTGAAACGGCGCCCGTCGTTGCAGTACCGTCCGCCGCTGACTCTTCAAGGACGTCTGCGTTCTTGCTGTAAAGAACGCCCGTTTTCGGAAGAAACAGCCCTTTGTAGCCGCCTGAATCTGATACAAGCCTGCCTGAATATTCTTCTATTTCATTGTAGCTTGTAAAGTGCACTATGCCGCTTTCGGTATTCTTTTTTATCATTCGGTCAATGCTCGCGTCGTGAATTGCATTTGCGGAAATGCCCGTACCGATAATCAGCGCAATGCACGCCGCAATTGCGGCAAGGCGCCGAAGCGGACGCCTTCTGCTCTTTTTGAGCTTAACAATATTATTAACGCTTGTTCCCTGCTCAAGACGAGCCTTGATGTTCTCCTCGCTGAGCGATTCGGGAGCAGTTATATTTTCACTTTCAAATTTTGACGTGATAAAATCTCTATCCTTCATATCAATCACTCCAAAAAATCTCTCATTTTTTTCAGGCTTCGTGACAGCTTTGAACGCACGGCGCCCGACGTCATATCGACAATTTTTCCTATCTCGCCGCTGTTGAAGCCTGCTACAACTGAAAGAAGAACTATTTCCTTTTCGTCGTCCTTAAGGACGTCAAGCGCGTTTTGCAGCTCTGTTTTCAGCGCGGTGTTTTCGGCGGAATTGTCGAAAAGCTGATTTTCCATATCGTCAATATTGCTGTTTTTGCGAACGAGCGCCTGCCGCTTAATATACGAATTACAGGTGCAGTAAAGTATGCGGAATATCCACGCGGAAAACGCCTCGGCTTTTTTCAGCGAGCCGATTTGTATAAACGCCGCAACTACGCAGTCCTGAACGGCGTCCTCGGCGTCGTTCTCGCTTTGCAGACGGTAAAACGCGTAGCGGTAGAGCCTGTCCTTGTACTGTCCGTACAGCTCGGCAAACGCATCCTTATTGCCCGACTTGGCAAGATTAACGAGCTCCTTTTCGTTCATTGTGTCACTTCCTTTAAAAGCGGATTGAAAGACCTTTCATATGTTAAGTATAAATCAAACGCCGAAGTGTTGCAAGAATTTTAAAAAACTTGCGATTGAAAAAAACAGCCTTCCGAGGAAGCTCCCCGAAAGGCTGTCAGCTTTATTTTATTTCTCGTCGATTTTCTTTGAGTATTTTGCGAGATAAACTGTACGCATAAGCATACATTCGAGCTTCGGAACATAGTGGATGCGGTTAAAGATGTCAACGTCGATAACTGCCTGACACGCCTTGTCCATAATAATCTCGAGCGCCTGAAGGTCACCCTCGGTGTTACCCGTGATGAGTGCGCCTGCGCCCTGAACGAGAACGGCGTTTCTCTGGTCGATTGCCTCGCCTGCTTCCTTAGCGCAAGCGTCTGTGTCGCCGTCAACCCAGGCAACGTTCTTAACGTCTGTACCGACAATCTGAGCAAAGTCGTCAATCATCGGAGTCATACCCTCGTCCGTCTGAGATACTGCAACAACGTCGGGTGAAGCAAGCTGACGGATAAAGGTGCAGTCCTCGGTGTTGTAAATAGCTCTGTGGAGCTTTTCAACCTTAGGAGGAATACCGTTGATTCCTACGCCCGTTTCGATATCAACATCAACGCTCTTGCCGCCAACGGTAAGAGTAAAGGTGTTGCCGTTTCTGACTGATTTGCCGAGGTCTGGAATTGCGTCTGGCATCTTAGGACAGCCCTTCTTGCCGAGGAAGTAATTTCTCTTGTCCTCGTCGTTGTAGGTCTTTGCCCAGGAGTGACGGAGATAGTTGTCCTTGATAACCTTTTCGCAGCATTTTTCAAGGTTTTCAGCAAGAGCAAAGGCGTGCTCATAGCTGTCACCCATACAAACAGTACCGTGGTGCATCATCATAATTGCACGGCTGTTCGGGTTCATCATAATACACATTTCAACCTTCTTGCGAAGTGAATCTGTGGTAGACATAGCATAAGCAGCGCACGGAACCTTGTCGCCGAGAACAGGTCTGAATTCATCATACACGTTGCGGATTTCCATACCCGTAATGCTGACGATAGTAGCAGCCTTCTGGTGAGTATGGATAACAAAATCAACTGTAGGATGATGACGGTAACAAGCAGCGTGAACGCCCTTTTCCGACGAAGGCTTGATGTCGCCCTCATATGAGCAGTCGTCAATATTAACAACAACGATTTCATCGGGAGTCAAGTCCTCATATGCTCTTCCTGACGGAGTAATAACAAACTGTGTGTCCGAAATACGCGCAGATACGTTACCCCAAGTACGAGCAATAAGACCCTTTTCGATAAGCTCCTTACCTGCTTTTACTACTAATTCTTTAGCTTGTTGAATTTCGTATGACATAAATTTCTCCTTTAAAATAGCTTATGGCTAATAGCTAACAGCTGTGAGCTTTAAGCTATTACAGGGGCGAGTTCCCCCGCCCCTTTAGTGATTAATAGTCAATCTTTTCGCACTGAGAAAGCACCTTGTCGAAGCGGCGGATGCATTCATCGATATCCTCTTCGGTGTATGCGCTTGAAGTGTAAAGACGTGAGCCTGCGAGTGTAACAAGACCCTCAGCCATATAAGCAGCACCCATATACTGCATTTCGAGCTGACGGATACCTGTCTGCTTAAGTACGTTCGGTACCTCCCAAGGCTTCTTCCAGTTAATTCTGAAGTGCATTGTAGCAACCGTGTGAAGCTGGCAGATTGAGCCTACGTTGTAGCAAACGAACGGAAGGTCATACTTCTTGATTGACTCGTTAATACCCTTAACAAGTCTGTCAGCCATCTGACCTGCAACCTGGCAAGCGTTTCTCTTTTCAATTTCACAAATTACAGTATAACCTGCTACGCAGGAAAGCGGAGTAGCAGCCATTGTACCGCCGCACATAGCCTTATGAATCTTCTTGCCCTCAGCCTTATCAAGACCAGCGCCGAGATACTTCATAACCTCTTTGTGACCGCCGATACCGCCTGCGCCTGGATAACCGCCAGCAATAATCTTACCGAAGATTGTGATATCTGGGTCAATACCGTAGTAACCCTGTGCGCCTGAAAGACCGATTCTGAAGCCGCATACAACCTCGTCACATACGAGGAGAGCGCCGTACTTGCGGCAGAGCGCCTGAACGCCCTTCGGGAAGTCCTTATCTACAGGACGTGTTGCAGACTCAGGTCCGCAAGGCTCAATGAATACTGCAGCTGTGCCGCCGCGGAACTTGTTGATGATAAGCTTCTTTTCAAGTGACTTAAGGTCGTTCGGGAAGAATTCCTGTGTGTGCTTAAATACGAAAAGCGGAACGCCATGCGACTGAGTATTAAGTGTTCCTGGAACACGCATACCCCACGCAAGCTGATCTGACCAGCCGTGATAAGCGCCGCCCATCTTGATAATGTTCTTGTGGCCAGTTGCAAGACGTGCAACACGAACTGCACACATACAAGCCTCTGTACCTGAACCGAGCATACGGAACATTTCTACAGAAGGAACGCACTCGCTGATTTTCTTTGCGAGCTTGTACTCGTATGGGTGGAAAAGACCTGTTGAAGGTCCGCAGTCGTCAAGAAGCTCCTTAACTGCTTCCTTAACAACGTCGTCGTTAGAGCCGATAATTGTAGGACCGCCAGCCTGAAGGAAATCGAAATATTCGTTTCCGTCGATATCATAAAGCTTGTTGCCCTTTGCCTTTGTCATAACAATCGGGAAAGGATAGTTGAAAGCAAGGTTGTGCTGTACGCCGCCTGGAATAACAGACTTTGCTTCCTCAATCATTTCCTTTGACTTTTTGCACTTCTTCTCAAAATACTCTTCCTCATAATTCTTGAGAGCTGCTCTGTTGATAGAGTAAATAGGTTTTTTGATGAGTGCGTCGAGCTGTGCGGTAAGCGCAGCTGCGTTAGGATACTCTGTAATAGCGAATCTTGTATCCATAGTAAATTCCTCCTTGAAATATTGTAATGTGAGCCGTCACTCACCGTAATGGGCGCGTGAGTGCTTGCTCACTAAATTTACATATTAATTATATCACTATTTAACAATTTGTCAAATGCAAAGTTAGAAAAAATTAGTTAATTTTCTTGCAAATATCACGAAATGATGATAATATGTTATCAGTACTTGATTAATAACTACGGGAGATTTGTAAGCTTTGCACAACGCGCGGCTTCCTTTTTTGTGCAAACAAACAAAAATAATAATGATTGAAAAAAGATACAAAGACGCGTTCGACAGAGCGAGCGACGAGAGAAAAGAAAAAATACTCGAAATCGGCATAGAAGAGTTTGCCACAATGGGCTACGAAAAAGCCAATATAAATGTAATAGCAAAAAAGGCGGGCATCAGCATCGGGCTTATGTACAAATACTTCGCCACAAAGGAGGATTTGTTTGTCACCTGTCTTCAGCGCGGAATGAAAATTCTTGACGACGCGCTTGACGAGATTATGAAGAGCGACGACAAAATCCTTATCAAGGCGGAAAAGGTTATCCGCACAACGTGCCGTCACTCTAAGGCAAACGCAAATTACATAAGGCTTTACAATGAAATTACAGGCGAGAAAAATCCCGTCAGGGCTCAGCAGCTTGCCGAGGGTATCGAAACAAGCACAAGCACGAAGTACATCACCTCTATCGCGCAGGCGCTTGCAAAGGACGACGTTCGTTCCGACCTTGACCCGAGGATGTTCGCATTTTTCCTCGATAATCTCTTGATGTCGCTTCAGTTTTCGTACACTTGCGATTACTACCGCAAAAGATTTGAGATTTACACGGGCGTCGATGTAGACGAAATGGACGAGGAGCAGGTTGTCACCCAGCTTCTTAAATTCATCGAAAGCGCGTTTACATTTAAAAAATAGTAATTAATTATTGGAGGATTTTAATATATGGGAAAGTATGTTATAACTTATGATACAGGTACAACGGGCATCAAAACCTGCCTTATCGAAATCGACGAGGAGATTAAAATTATCGCTTCTCAGACTTCAGGCTACAGCCTTTACGTTGACGAGGAAACGGGCGTAAAGGGCGGCGCCGAGCAGGACGCTGACGAATGGTGGCAGGCTATGTGCCTTACTACCAAAGAGGTATTCCGCAAAGCTCCTGGAATCACGAAGGAGCAGATTGAGGGTATCAGCTTCTGTTCTGCTATGCAGGGCTTCGTTCCCGTTGACAAGGACGGAAACTGCATCCGCCGTCCTATGACATATATGGACCAGCGTGCTACTGAGGAGCTTAAAAAAGGAATTGCACACGGCTTTCAGGTTGCTGGCGCAGACGCTGCAAAGCTGCTCAAATGCCTTAAATATACGGGCGCCGCTCCGCTTTCGGTTAAGGACCCCGTATGGAAATACAAGTGGCTTGAGGCTAACGAGCCAGAGAATTTCAAAAAGCTTTACAAGTGGCTTGACGTCAAGGAATATCTCATCGTGCGCGCAAGCGGCGAGTTTATTATGACAACTGACTCTGCCTTCGCAACGATGCTTTACGATACAAGAAAAGGTCACGAGGGCTGGTGCAAGCCCGTCTGCGATATGTTAGGCGTAAATATGGACCACCTTCCGAGAATTACGAAGTGTACCGACAAGGTCGGCGAGGTTACCGAAAAGGCTGCTGCCGAGCTCGGACTTGCCGCAGGCACTGCAGTTTACGGCGGCGGCGGTGACGCTTCGCTTATCGGCGTAGGCGCAGGCGCAGTTGAGGTCGGCGACACTCATATTTATTCCGGAACCTCGGGCTGGGTAGGCACAGTTGTTGAAAAGCAGATTGTTGACACAACTGCTATGATAGCCGCTATCGTAGGCGCTGACCCTGACGCATATAACTACTTTGCAGAGCTTGAAACCTCTAACAAGTGCGTAAGCTGGGTTAAGGACCACCTTGCGCTTGATGAAATCGGCGTATATCTTCAACACCACGCAACACCGTCGGACAGCTATGAGGATATTGCAGTTAACCTTTACGACTATCTTGAGGAGGTTGTTGACCGTGCTGAGCCAGGCTCAAACGGCGTAGTATTCACACCGTGGCTTCACGGCAACCGCTGTCCGTTTGAAGACCCGAACGCAGCAGGTATGTTCTTCAACATCAAGCTTGAAACGGGCAAAACAGAGCTTATCCGCTCGGTTGTTGAGGGCATCTGCTTCCATATGCGCTGGATGCTTGAAAGACAGGATAAGAAAAAGGAAGTTACAATTAAGGACACCGTACGTTTTTGCGGCGGCGGCGCTCTCGGCGCGTCAACCTGTCAGATACTTGCTGATATTCTTCAGCGCAACGTCGAGGTTGTTGATTCTCCTCAGAACATCGGCGCGGTAGGCGCGGCAGCGCTTATCGCAGTCGGTACGGGAATGCTCCCGACAATCAAGGACGTTAAAAAGCTTATTCCCGCAAAGGTTACGTACAAACCAAACCCCGCCAATAAAGAGGTTTATGACAGAAACTTCAAGGTATTCAAAAACCTTTACGCTTCAAACAAGAAGAACTTTGAAATCCTGAACGGTTGATTTTATGAACAAACGATATAAATTCAAATATCGCTCAAAGGCGCTTAACACAATTTATGTGTGCCTGCAAAACTTTGTAATAGGTATGCTTAGCGTTCCGCTTGGATTGCTTATTATATGGATACTCAAGCTCGCGGGCGTAGAAGCGGCTTCAAAAATACTGCTTCCCCTTTTGTGGGCGATGGTAACGGTTGTATTCTGCGGCTTTCAGATAAAATACTGGGCAGGACACAAGGGCGTTACGGTTACGGACGACAGGCTGATAATCGATTATTGCTGTATCGTGCCGTACGTTCACGGCTTCAGAAAAGAAATACTTATCAGAGGCATTGAAAGCGCAGAGCTGTGCAACGAGCCAGTAAGCCAACGCATAGAAGAGGTTGAGGGCGGCGCGTACAACGAGCCGTACATAAAAATGAAATACGGCTACGGCGGACGGAAAGAGGTACGCCTGCCGCTGCAAAACGCAGAGGATTTCTTAAATACAATAAACGAAAAAAAGACGGATTGATATCCGTCTTTTTTGCTGCAGGCGTACCTCAAACATCTTCCGTTATGTATTGCATACTTTATGAATTGTGATATAATAATCTAAAGGAGAATTATTGATGGACAGAGATAAGCTATATTTAATCATAGATGAAGATAACGAGGATAATAAGGCAAGCAGAATATATAACTACGTTATGATATTTGCAATTATTGCAAGCCTTGTGCCCCTTGCATTCAAAGTGAGAGAGCAAAGCCTTTTATTATTCATTATTGATAAGGTTACTGTTATTCTTTTTATTGCCGATTACATATTAAGGCTGTTTACGGCAGACAAGCAGTTAAAAAAAGGAAAAGCGTCATTTTTCATTTATCCCTTTACTTTTATGGCAATAATTGATTTGCTGTCGATTTTGCCGAGCATCACCATACTTGCTTCGGGCTTTAAGCTGCTGAGGATGTTCAGGCTACTCAGAGCGTTCAGAGTGCTCAAAGCATTTAAGATATTCAGATACAGCAAAAGCATAAGCATTATTGCAGACGTAATAAAAAGGCAAAAGGACGCGCTTATAGCCGTGGGAACATTTGCAGTCGGATACATACTTGTTTCGGCGTTAATCATTTTCAATGTTGAGCCGACGACCTTCAACAGCTTTTTTGACGCGGTGTACTGGGCTACCGTAAGCCTTGTCACCGTAGGTTACGGCGATATATATCCCGTAACTACAGCGGGACGACTTGTAACAATGATTTCAAGCTTTATCGGAATAGCAATTATCGCCCTGCCTTCCGGTGTAATAACGGCAGGATACCTCGAAGAAATAAAGAAAAAGAACAACAGCGACGATGACACAAAAGAGCAGTAATATTCAAAAATGGGAGAGTCAGAATACTCTCCCATTTTTTGTCCGAAGCGTCAGCCGAGCAATCGCAAGCCTGCAGCCTGAAGCTAAAAAAGCTTCCCGAAGGAAGCTTTTTGTTATTCAACTACTTTATTCGCCCAGTCGAGGAGGTCGTTCATAACGTCGTCCTTGTTGAGCTCGTTGAGGATTTCGTGGCGGCAGTTGTCATAAAGCTTGAGCGTTACCTGCTTATGACCTGACGCGAGAAGGCGCTGATAAATATCTCTTATGCCCTTTGCGTATTCGCCGACGGGGTCCTCGCAGCCGCTCGTGAGGAGTATCGGCAGGTCGTTTGGAACCTTCTTGTACCAATCGTCTGTGTTAGCCTCGATATTCAGCTTAACAAGGTCGTTCATACCCTGTGCGCTGAACAAAAAGCCGCAGTATTCGTCGGCAATATATTTGTCAACAATTTCTGTATCGCGTGTGAGCCAGTCAAAATTCGTTCTGCCTTCGCAACGCTTGCCGTATGAGCTGAAGGACATCTTGTCAAGCATTTTGCTCTTGTGCTTTGTGCCGCGCACCTTTGCAACGAGCGCCGAAACCTTGTCGCCCATTCCTGCAATCGGATTTGCTCCGCCAGTGCCCATATAAATCGCACCTGCGTAGCCCTCGTTTGGATACCACGCCGTAAAGCAGCGTACGATGAACGAGCCCATCGAATGACCCATTACGATAATCTTTTTGTCGGAATAAGTAAACTTAGCCTTTTCAAAGCTTGTTTTGAAGTCTTCAACAAGCTTCTTGTAGCCGTCAACCTCGCCGAAATAGCCCGTGTCGTCAAAGTTTGAATTTGACTTGCCGTGATTAGCCATATCGTGAATATAAACAGCAAAGCCGTTTGACACCATAAATTCGATAAAGCCTCTGTATCTTTCCTGATGCTCCGCCATACCGTGATTGATAACGAGAACGGCTTTCACCTCGTCGTTATCGGGCGTGTAAGCGTTTCCGTAAATTTCGCAAACACCCGTCGCAGACGGATAACTGTATGCTTCGATTTTCATAATTTTACTCCTTTTTAAATGACTGCTAACCGACTGAACAATCGTATTATAACAGCCCTTTATTAATAATCACGAATTCCGAATTATTCTTCCTCTTCTTCCTCTTCTTCCAATGGAATATCAGATGTACAGTGAGGACATTTTGTAGCTTCAATGTCGATTTCGCTCTTACAGAACGGGCAGGTCTTTGTCGTTTCTTCCTCTTCTTCCTCTTCCTTCTTAACAACTAAATCCTTAGCCTTGTTAGCCGATTTAACAATAAGGAATACAACGAATGCGATGATAAGGAAGTTAAGAATTGCCGAAATGAACGCGCCGAAATTGATAGTCTGGCCGTTAATCTGAACAGCAAGACCAATCTCTGTTCCGCCAATCATAGCGATAAGAGGATTGATGATGTTGTCGATAAGCGCGTTAACGATTGCGCCGAAAGCGCCGCCGATGATAACGCCGACTGCCATATCAAGCACGTTGCCCTTTGAGATGAATTCCTTAAATTCTGACATAAACTTTTTCATTTTTCTTCTCCTTTATTATGTAAAAATTTAACATATATACTATATCACATTATTCCCGTAAAATCAAATGCAGGAATAAATTTTTCGTCAGAAGACGACAAATCCTGTAAAAACAGCTTGTCAAGACCCTTTGAAACGGCGTAATCCGTCACCTTGTCGTATTCGCGCTTCGTGATTTTTCTGTTAAGCTCGTCACAGCCTGACAAATCGCCGCAGGGAGTGTACTGCGCCATAAGCGAAAGGTACGTGTCGGGAAAGCTGTTTTCAATAAAATCAACAGCTTCCAGCGAGGAATTCGTGTTTGACGGCAAAATCAGGTGACGGACTATAATTCCCCTTTTCATAATCCCGCCGTCAAATTCGTCGCTCGGGAGCTGTCGGCGCATTTCCGAAAGCGCCGCCCTTGCAACCTCGGGATAATCAGCCGCCTTGCTGTAACGAAGCGCCTTTTCGCTTCGCGTATACTTAAAGTCCGTAAGGTAAACGTCAACAAGCCCGTCAAGCTGTCTTAGCGTTTCGGCGCTCTCATAGCCCGACGTGTTATATACTATGGGGAGCTTGTTCGCCCACCTTTTAAGCACGGGAATAAGCTGCACGGCATAGTGCGTTGGATTTACAAGATTTATGTTGTGCGCTCCCTGCTCTGCAAGGTCGTCAAATATTTCAAGAAGCCTGTTTTCGTCAATCTCAACGCCCTTGTTTTTGTGGCTTATTTCATAATTCTGGCAGTACGCGCAGCGAAGGTTGCACCCGCTGAAAAACACCGTACCGCTTCCGTTTTTGCCGCTGATGCACGGCTCCTCCCAAAAATGAAGCGCGGCGCGCGCAACGCGAAAACGCTCGGGACTTTGACAAAAGCCGAGCGCATTTTTTCTGTCAACATTACATTTTCGCGGACAACAATTACAAATCATAGCAAAGCCTTGTATATATCGCCTTTTTTGAAATTAGTTACGCCCGCAATTTCCTTTGCGGCGTTGTTTATGCTCATACCGCTCTCAACAAGCTTCTTCGCCTTTGCTACAGCCTCGTCAAGAGTCAGCTCGTTTTCTTCCTCTTTCTTGCCTTCGATAATCAGCACGATTTCGCCCTTCGGTTTTTCGGTGTGATACCGTTCTGAGGCTTCGCTGAGCGTCGTTCTGATTACTTCCTCGTGGATTTTTGTAAGCTCGCGGACAATTGCAATATTCCTGTCGCCAAAATATTTGAGCATATCGTCAAGCGTTGCCGACAGCTTGTGCGGCGCTTCGTAAAACACCATCGTTCGCCTTTCGCTGACAAGCTCTTCAAGGTGCTCGCGTCGTGATTTTTTGCTGACGGACAAAAAGCCCTCAAACGTAAAGCGCCCCGTGCTCATTCCCGATATCGCAAGCGCCGTGGTAAACGCCGTCGGTCCCGGCACGGACTCAACCTCTATGCCGAGCTCGCGGCACATACGCACCAAATCCTCGCCAGGGTCGGATATTGCAGGCATACCTGCGTCGGTCACAATCGCACAGCTTTCGCCCTGCAAAATACGCGCTGTGATTATTTCGCCGCGTTCCCTTTTGTTATGTTCAAAATAGCTGACCATTTCTTTTTTTATACCGAAATGGTTCAGCAGCTTCAGCGTCACGCGCGTGTCCTCGGCGGCGATAAAATCAACCTTTTCGAGCGTTTCGACAGCTCGCGGCGAAAGGTCGCCGAGATTGCCAATAGGCGTGCCGACTACATATAGTTTACTGTTCATTACAAAATTCCTTTTTCAGAAGGTGTTAAGTATTAAGCCAAAAAGCTACCGTATTTTATCCTCGTAGCCGTCGGCGTACGAGCCGTAAACGGACAACATTTCCTCCGTAAACTTCGACTCGCTGTTCTTAATTACAAGCGGCGGCTCAACGCGAAGAAACGGCTTTGCGCCCTTCTTGCCTTCAACGAGAAACAAAAACGGCTCCTCGCCCTCCTTGTCCATAACGAAGCGAAGGCGTTTTGGCTCGAGCTTGTAAGTGCGCATAATCGCAAGCGCGTCAACGAGCCTTTCGGGACGGTGACACATACAAAAACGGCCGCTGTATGTAAGCAGATAGCTTGCCGCCTTAACTGCGTCCTCGATATTACAGCACACCTCGTGGCGTGCAATTCTCGCGCTTTCGCCGAGCGACTCAAAGCCCGTATTAATCGGCTTGTACGGCGGGTTCATCGTAACGAGCGTGAAGCCCTCTGCGGAAAATTCCTTTTCTATTTCGCGCAAATCGCAAAGGTGCGGAACAAGCCTCTCGCCGAGCGAATTATGCTCGATTGAAGCGTTCACCTGCTCAATCGCATTTTCCTGAATATCAAGACAGTGCACAGCACTCTGCCCCTCGTCGCGAAGCCAGAGCATAGGAATAATTCCGCAGCCCGTACCCATATCAAGACACTTGTCCTTGCGCTTCGGCTTTGCAAAATATGCGAGTATTACCGCGTCCGTACCGAACGTGTGGTCGCCTGTAACGGCAATACTTATGTCGTCTGATAGCCGTTCAAATGTATAACTCATACTATTCCACCGTTAACGCCGAGTACCTGTCCCGTAACGTAGCTGTTTTCAGCGAAAAACAATACTGCTTTTGCGATTTCTTCGGGCGTGCCGAGCCTGCCGAGAGGTACCTCGCGCTCCAGCTCCGCCCTGTCAAACTGTGCGTTCATACGCGTGTCGATTATTCCAGGCGCAACGCAGTTAACGGTTACTCCCGACGGAGCAAGCTCCAGAGAAAGCGCCCTTGTAAGCCCGATAACCGCCGCCTTGGTCATTGAGTAGAGCGTTTCGCACGAAGCGCCCTGCTGTCCCCACATTGACGAGATATTTATTATCGCGCCGCTGTGCTTTTTTATCATATCCAAAGCGGCATACTTTGAGCAGAAATAAACGGCGCGCTCGTTAACCGCCGTTACTGCTTCATAATCCGCTTCGTCAGTATCGTTAATCATTTTTATAAGGCTGACGCCCGCGTTATTTACAAGCACGTCAACGCTGCCGACAGTATCAAAAAGCGACCTTATTTCGTCCGTGCTTTTTAAGTTGCATTTTACCGCCGTGACGCCGTCAATTTTGCACGGCGTTTCGTTGTACGTAACGTACACGCTGTAGCCTTTTTTCAAAAACAGCTCGGCGCAAGCTTTGCCTATTCCAGTCGCGCCGCCCGTAATCAATACATTTTTCATATAATCACCGAAAATATATTAACATTTATTATTGAATTTTGCAAACTAATAGTATATAATTATAAAAAATTATTTCAGGTGACTGATATGGAAAGAGAATTTTACACAATTTCAGTTTACGTTGACAAGGACGAAAACCTTGTCGGCATACCGTGCGGCGAAAGCGACAAATACGGAATTGCCGACATCGACACGGTTATGCTCCTGAAGGCGCCCTACAGCGCAAAGCAGGTCGAAAGCTACATAGAAAAGGTAATCGGCGCGTGCTACACGAAAAAGCACAACGACGACGTCGAAACCTCAACTATCGAGCGCTACACAAAGAAGAAGGGCTTTGTCAACGCTACTGCCGATTATATGCTCATTTCTATCGTAAAAATGCAGACGGGCTATTCGCTTATGCCGACGTTTTACGATTTTGAAAAGGGACCGCTTGCTATCGACGACGACGAGCGAATTATTCCCGTTAATTACAAGGAAGGCGAGCTTGCCGACATCATACACGATTTTATTGAGGTTTATCTCAAAGCGAATATGTTTTACAAGGAGATAAACGAGCTTGAGCAGGAGAAGAAAAACAAGCAGTAACTGCGTTACTTTTTCATCTGCACGCTGACGCTCAAACAGCAAAACCCCATTTGATTTGTCTTTTACCACGGAGAACACTATGCACTTACTCAAAGTTGACAAGGATAATTACATCGGACAGGCAGACCCGTTCATATTTGAGTATGACGGAAAATACTACATATACACCACAGGTCACGACGGAATTTACGCCTACTCCTCCGACGACCTTTTCGGCGATTGGAAATTCCACGGAATTGTTATGACCGTTCCTGGACATCACGGCTTCTGGGCGCCGAGCGTTATTGAAATTGACGGCTCGTTTTATATGTACAACTCGTTTGAGTTTTACGGCGCAACACCCGACGTCGGCGGACACAGACAGACTATGTTTGTCAGCAAGGCAAATAATCCGCTTGGTCCGTTTAAAAACGCGAAGCAAATTCTGCGCCCGTTTTCAATTGATTCGCACATTGTAAAAAATGAAAGCGGACTGTTCCTCTTTTATTCGACAAACCGCTTTGAGGGCGACAGGATAGGCACGTATATCGTCGTTGACAGAATGCTTGACCCGTACACTCCCGAGCGCAACCCGCACGTTGTAGTTGAGCCGACGCTCGACGAGGATATCTATCATCACGACAGATACAGGGAAGGTCAGCACTGGCACACAATCGAGGGCGCATTTTACTTCCGCGAGGGCGACTGGCACTACGTTATGTATTCGGGCAACTGCTTTGAAAAGCCGACATATTACATCGGCTACGCCCGTGCAAAAACTAACGAAACAGACCTTACAAAAATCAAATTTGAAAAATATCCCGACGACAACACATATCACCCGATTCTTTCGGCTAATGAGTTTGAAGAGGGCACGGGACATCACTCGATGATTAAGAAGGACGGCCAATGGTACGCCGTTTATCACGCGCGCGACTACGAAGACGGACTCGGCGCAAATGCGTTTGACGCGCGTAATGCAAGAATTTGCAAAATCGACGTAAACGACGGTATTCTGACAGCAGAAAGATATGAGGACAGACTGTAAATGAATTCTTTCAGAGATAATCTCAGAAAAATAACGCCATACGTTCCGGGCGAGCAGAGCAAGGAAAAGGATATCGTTAAAATTAACGCTAATGAGAATCCTTATCCCCCGTCGCCGAAGGCTGTTGAAGCGTTAAAGAGCTTCAACACTGACACCCTGCGCTTTTATCCGAACGCAAACGCGAATATCCTTAAGGAAGCGCTTGCCGAATACTACGGCGTGGGCGTGAAAAATGTATTTGTCGGCAACGGCTCTGACGATGTGCTTGCACTCGCTTTTCAGTCGTTTTTCTGCGGCGAGCTGCCGATTGCGTATCCCGATATAACCTACAGCTTTTATCCCGTATGGTGCGACCTTTTCAACATTCCGTACAAAACGTATCCTCTCGGCGAGGATTTCAGGATTAATATTGAGGATTACAAAGAGCCCAACGGCGGCGTTGTAATTCCTAACCCGAACGCTCCGACATCTCTCGGCGAGGGCGAGGACTTTATTCGCAAGCTGCTTGAATATAATCGTGACAGCGTTGTAATTATTGATGAAGCGTACGTCGATTTCGGCGTATATTCCTCGGTGAAGCTCACTGAGGAATACGACAACCTGCTTGTTACAGGCACGTTTTCAAAATCACGCTCGCTTGCAGGAATGAGAATAGGCTTTGCTATCGGCTCTGCCGAGCTTATCGGCGTGCTTGAAGCAGTCAAAAATTCGTACAACTCCTACACTGTTGACAGCCTTTCAATCGATATGGGCATAGCCTCAATAAAGGACGATGAATACTTCAAAGAAACCATAAATAAGGTTATTGCAACACGTGAACGTGTGACAAATGAGCTCAGAAGCCTCGGCTTTGAGGTGCTTGACTCACAGACAAATTTCATACTTGCCACGCACGAAGGGTATAATATGAAGGAGCTGTTTGATTACCTCAAAACAAAAAAGGTGTTTATCAGGTATTTCAGCCTGCCGAGAATTGAAAAATACGTTCGCGTAACAATCGGCACGGACGACGAAATGGACCGCTTTTTATGCGAGGTAAAAAGCTTCACGGAGGGTAAATAATGAAAGCAATTGCAAAAGGACTTGCCGTATTTGTCAACCTTTGCACATACGGCGTGGGTATAGCTGTTTTGCTGATTAAGCTGCTCAAGCAGAACTTTATTGCAGTTTTTATAATCAGCGGACTTAACTACAACGAAAGCCTGTTTTTCAATATGATACTATTTTCCGTCGGTACGGCGCTGCTCGGCATAGTGCTTACAATGCTCGCAGGCGAATACGAGCCGAAAAAGGTAACGGTTGAATTTCCCGTGATATGGGCGCTTCTGCCTGCGGCAGTCGGCTTGTTTTTCGTTTATTTCGGCATCAAGGGCGACGCCGCGCGCGAAACGGTGATAATGATTATCGGCGCAGTTGTATACATCGCCGCAAGCCTTGTAAACATTTACTGCGGAACAAAGATTTTTACTCTTTTTCCAAAAAACAACAAAGAATAATTATTACCCTCGAGGAATCTTCTTCGAGGGATAAATTATATAAGGAGACATAGTAATATGGCAAATATAGGCGTACTCGGAGCAGGTACATGGGGTATTGCGCTTGCAAAAATGCTGAGCCAGAACGGACATAATGTCACCGTATGGTCAGCGCTCCAAAAGGAGCTTGACGTGCTCAGCTCTACTCATAAGCATCCTAACCTGAGCGGAGTAATTATTCCTGACAAAATCAGATATACTTCTTCAATAGAACAGGTCTGTAAGGACAAGGAGCTGGTGATGTTCTCGGTTGCCTCGCCGTACGTACGAAGCACAGCCGCAAAAGCGGCGCCGTTTCTCTCGCAAAATCAGGTTATTGTTGACGTTGCAAAGGGCATAGAAGCCGAAACGCTTATGACAATGTCGGCAATTATTGAGGACGAACTGAAAAAAGCTCAACCAAACGGGCTGTTCAAGATTGTTGCGCTCTCCGGACCGACGCACGCCGAGGAGGTGGCGCGAGATTTACCTACGGCGATTGTGTCATCTTCTAAGGATGAAGGCGCGGCAAAATACGTTCAGGAAATATTTATGAATACCTGTATGCGCGTTTACACGAACAGCGATATGTTCGGCGTGGAGCTGTGCGGCGCGCTGAAAAACATTATGGCGCTTGCCGCAGGCGTATCAAGCGGTCTCGGCTTCGGCGATAATGCAAAAGCTGCGTTGATTACAAGAGGTATGGCAGAGATAACGCGGCTCGGTCTTGCGATGGGTTGTCAGGAACAAACCTTTCTCGGACTTGCAGGCATCGGTGATTTGATTGTTACGGCAACAAGTATGCACAGCCGAAATAACCGGTGCGGATACCGTATCGGTCAGGGTATTCCCGTTGAACAAGCCGTTCATGAGGTCGGCATGGTTGTTGAAGGAATTAACGCAATACCTGCTGCGAAGAAGCTTGCTAAGGAATACAAAGTAGAAATGCCTATTGTCGAAATGGCAGACGCAGTTATCAGCAGCAAGGTTACTCCAAAAGAAGCGGTACATCAACTTATGACGCGCCGAAAAAAATCGGAAAAAATATAAACAAAACGGCATCGGAAAACCGATGCCGTTAAATATTCATTAATTTATTATTTCTCGAATGCAGCTCTTACAGAAGCAAGCTCGTCTGCAAGCTCCTGAGGAAGTCTGTCGCCGAACTTAGCGTAAAGCTCGTCAACGCCCTCGAATTCCTCTGCCCACGCATCCTTGTCAACGTCAAGGATAGCATTAAGCTGTTCCTCTGTCATATCAAGACCGTCAAGGTTGATATCCTTAGCGTACGGAAGATAACCGATAGGTGTTTCCTGTGCGTCAACCTTGCCCTCACAGCGGTCGATAATCCAGTCGAGTACACGAAGGTTGTCACCGAAGCCTGGCCAGATGAAGTCGTCGTTTTCATCCTTGCGGAACCAGTTAACGTTGAAAATCTTAGGAGCCTTGTCGGGGTCAAGCGTCTTGCCGATTTCAATCCAGTGCTTCCAGTAGTCGCCCATATTGTAACCGCAGAACGGAAGCATAGCCATCGGGTCGCGGCGAACTACGCCTACTGCACCTGTTGCTGCAGCGGTGGTTTCGGAGCCCATAATTGAGCCAACGAATACGCCGTTGTTCCAGCTCTTTGACTGATATACAAGCGGAGTGAGCTTTGCACGTCTGCCGCCGAATACGAACGCAGAAATCGGAACGCCGTTCGGGTTCTCGAATTCAGGTGAAAGGCAAGGACAGTTAACAGCAGGAGCTGTAAATCTTGAATTTGGGTTAGCAAGCGGCTCGTCAGATGTGCCGTTAATCTCTTCGCCCTTCCAGTTAATGCAGTGAGTAGGCGGATTCTTGTCGAGCTTCTCCCACCAAACTGTATTCTTGTCAAGGTCGTGACATACGTTAGTAAAGATAGTACCCTTCTTTGTAGCTGCAAGAGCGTTCGGGTTTGACTTTTCGTTTGTACCAGGAGCAACGCCGAAGAAGCCGTTTTCGGGGTTAATTGCATAAAGGCGTCCGTCAGGACCTTTTCTTATCCACGAAATATCGTCGCCTACGCACTCAATCTTGTAGCCCTTGCGGAGATATCCCTCTGGCGGGATAAGCATAGCGAGGTTAGTTTTACCGCAAGCTGACGGGAATGCAGCACAGATATACTTTGTTTCCTCGCCCGGCTTTGTAAGGCCGAGAATAAGCATATGCTCAGCCTGCCAGCCTTCGTTTTTGCCGAGGTATGAAGCAATACGGAGAGCGAAGCACTTTTTACCGAGAAGTACGTTTCCGCCGTATGCCGAGTTAACTGATACGATAGTGTTGTCCTCGGGGAACTGAACAATCCAGCGGTTTTCAGGGTCAACGTTGCACTTGCAGTGCATACCGCGTACCCAGTCGTCGCTGTCGCCGAGGCAGTCAAGAACGGCTGTGCCGACTCTTGTCATAATCTCCATATTGAGTACAACGTAGATAGAGTCGGTAATTTCGATACCGATTTTTGAGAAAGGCGAACCAACGGGACCCATTGAATAAGGGATGATGTACATTGTTCTGCCCTCATAAGCGCCGTCGGCAATCTTGTTGAGCATTGCGTAGCACTCCTGCGGGTCCATCCAATGGTTAGTCGGGCCTGCGTCCTCTTCCTTAGAAGTACAGATGAGTGTACGAGCCTCTACACGGGCAACGTCATTGACAGCAGTTCTGTGAAGATAGCAGTCGGGAAGTAAGTCCTGATTAAGCTTAACCATCTCGCCTGTTTCACAAGCCTCTGCTCTGAGCGCGTCAATCTGCTCCTGTGAGCCGTCAATCCATACAATCTGAGCAGGCTTCAGAAAAGCAACCTTTTCGTCAAGCCACGCAAGGAGTGAAGGATTTTTTGTAAGATTAGTGTTCATATCTTTATCTCCTTTGATAGTTTAAGATTAAACCTCGTATAGTTTATCAGTATGATTATACTTAATAAAGCGTTAAAGTGCAAGTATAATACGGCAAAATTCATCAAAATGTCACAAATGAAGTGTTAAAAGCGCGTTTCGTCAAGGCTCATTGTGGCGTAGGCGTTAAGGCTCTCGTCTGCGCGAACGCCTGCAAGGTATTCGTAATAGCCCTGCGAGGCTATCATCGCCGCGTTGTCGCCGCAGTATTTAAGCTCGGGAATGTTGAGCGTCCAGCCGTGACGCGAGCACATTTTTGCAGCCTCAGCGCGAAGCTTTGAATTAGCCGAAACACCGCCCGCTATTACGATTTTATTAAAGCCGAAATCAACAGCCGCCTTTTCAAGATTGGTAAGCAGGCAGCCGACAACAGCGTTCTGAAAGGAAGCCGCAAGGTCGGCTGTGTTTATTTTTTCGCCCTTCTGCTCAGCGTTGTGAACGATATTGATAACAACCGTTTTCAGCCCGCTGAACGAATAGTCGTACGGCGAGGTGCTGACCTTCGGAACGGGAAACGTGAAGGCGTTTTCATCACCCTCGGGCGACAGCCTGTCAATGCTGACGCCGCCAGGATACTGAAGTCCCATCGTGCGCCCTGCTTTATCGAGCGCTTCGCCTGCGGCGTCATCGCGCGTCCTGCCAATAACCTCAAAATCGGTGTACGATTTTACCGACACGATATGCGAATGTCCGCCGCTTACAACAAGACAGAGAAACGGCGGCTCAATATCGCCCGTTATATAATTTGACGCGATGTGTCCGCGAAGATGATGCACGGGAACGAGCGGAATGTCGGACGCAAGCGCAAGTCCCTTTGCAAAATTCACTCCGACGAGCAGCGAGCCGATAAGCCCAGGTGCGTACGTAACGGCAATTGCATCAATATCGCCGACAGTGCATTCCGCCTGAGAAAGCGCCTCCTTAACCACGCCGCTTATGCTTTCGGCGTGACGGCGCGAGGCAATCTCGGGCACAACGCCGCCGTAGAGCTTATGCTCCTCAAGCGAAGTCGCAATCACGTTTGATAAAACCCTTCGTCCGTCTTCGACAACGGCGGCTGCCGTTTCATCACACGAACTTTCAATTCCTAAAATCTTCATTTATTAATCCCTGTGTTAGTTTTGAGCTAAAAATTCTTCGTCATTAATACTGCGTTTTCGTCGGGGTTGCGGTAGAAGTGCGGACGCACGCCCACGCGTTCAAAGCCCATACTTTCATAAAGTGAAATTGCAGGAGCGTTGCTTTCGCGCACCTCGAGCGTGAGAAAGTCCATTTCGTTTTGAAGCGCGCGTTCAATCAGCGCCTTTGCGACGCCTTTTCGTCGATATTCGGGAAGCGTTGCGACGTTTGTAACGTAACCCTCGCCGCTGAAAATCTGAACGCCCATATATCCTGCAGCGTCGCCGTCGACGAGCGCAATATACAAATGTGTGTTTTCGTTTTCTATGCTTTCGCGCACGCCCTGCTCAGTCCACGGCGTACTGAAACACGCCTGTTCAATTTTTACAATATCAGCGACGTCGCAAAGCGCCGCTTCTTTAATACTAATGTGCATCATACCACGTTTTTCCGATAGCTCCGTCGGCGCGAAGCATCACCTTCATCTTGCAGGCGTTTTCCATTTCCTCAGTTACAATCTGGAGCGCCTTTTCTGCTTCGTTTTCGGGCGCTTCGACGATAAGCTCGTCGTGTACCTGCAGGATAAGCTTTGCTTTCATACCCTCGTCAGAAAGCCTTTTGTCAACCTTAATCATCGCAATTTTGATGATGTCTGCCGCTGTTCCCTGAATAGGCATATTGCGCGCCACGCGCTCACCGAACGAGCGAAGCATATGATTTGACGACGCAAGCTCGGGCAGATAGCGGCGGCGGTTAAAGAGCGTTTCGCTATATCCCCTGTCCTTCGCAAGCTCAATCATTCT
>JAFWKC010000136.1 GCA_017514345.1 Eubacterium sp. | reverse complement strand
TGTCCAGAGTATGCTCAACGTTCCCGCGAGTAATATTGAAGGCAGCGTGAAGCAGGCTGTTGAGCTTGAAAAGGCAGGCTGTCAGGTTATTCGTTTTGCAATCCCCGACGAGAACGCACTCGCTCTTGTTGAGCCAATCAAAAACGCAGTAAGCGTACCTCTTGTTGCTGACATACACTTTGATTACAGGCTTGCGCTTGGTGCTGCTGAGCGCGGCATAGATAAAATACGCATTAATCCTGGAAATATTGGAAGCGAGGACAGAGTCAAGGCAGTTGCCGATATCTGTAATAAAAAGCAGATACCTATTCGTATCGGCGTTAATTCTGGCTCGCTCGAAAAGGAAATACTTGCTAAATACGGCTCGCCCACGCCCGAGGCTATGGTCGAAAGCGCGATGTATCACGCGTCGCTGCTCGAAAAGTTCGATTTCGGCGACATCGTTATTTCGATAAAATCCTCAAACGTTAATACTATGATAAAGGCGTATGAGCTTGCTCACGAAAAGTGCGACTATCCGCTTCATCTCGGTGTTACGGAAGCAGGCACGGAGCGTATGGGCATTATTAAGTCTGCTGTCGGTATAGGCTCGCTTCTTACGCACGGCATAGGCGATACAATACGCGTGAGTCTTACTGACAATCCAGTTAAAGAGGTTTACGCCGCGTTTGATATCCTCAAGGCTATCGGACTTAAAAATGACACGCCTTATCTTATTTCCTGTCCGACGTGCGGCAGAACGAAAATTGACCTTGTAGGTCTTGCAAATCAGGTTGAAGAGCGCCTTCGCGACGTGAAAAAGCCGATTAAGGTTGCCGTAATGGGCTGTATTGTTAACGGTCCAGGAGAAGCTAAGGAGGCTGACGTCGGAATTGCAGGCGGCGACGGCTGTGGTTTGATTTTCAAGAAGGGAGAAATTCTTCGTAAGGTTGACGAGGACAAGCTCCTTGACGAATTAATGAAAGAGATTGACAAGCTGTAATGAATGAATTTTATAATTATTTTTCAAATTACATAAACGAAAGCGACGCTTCGCAAATCGGCTTTGCCGAAATAACGAGGCTTGTTGTGTCGCGCGAGGAACGCTCTGCAAAAATAGAGGTTACGAGCGACAGACTTATTGACGCCTCTGTTATCGAAAGCGTGCAAAAATCACTCGCCGACGGACTTAACCTCCAAAAAGCAGAGCTGTCCGTTAAATACCCTAAGCGCCTGTTTGACGTTTCGGATATAGAAAAGATACTGTCGCCCGTCAGACTTAATAACCAGATGGTTAACGGCTTCTTTGACGGCTGCGAGGCTGAAATTGAGGATAGCACGCTGACTGTGTTTCTCAAAAACGGCGGCAAGGATATACTCGAAAAGCAGGGCGTTGACAAAGAGATTTCAAGGCACCTTTACGACGCCTTTGACATAGATATTGACGTTTCCTTTATGGAGGTGCAGAGCTTTGACGTAGAAAAGGCTGTGCACGAAGCCTTTGAGCAGAAAAGGGAACAGGAACGCGCAATCAAAGAGGAAAAAGAGAAGAACGCCGTTCATACTATCCTGTCGGGTACTCCGCTTTACGCCGATACGCGCAAGGTCGTTTTCGGCAGGAATATCCGCGAGCTTCCAAAGCCGATTAGCGAGGTTAAGTACGACGACGGCGTAATAACCGTTTGGGGCGATATTCTAAAAAGCGAGTGCCGCGACACGAAGCGCGGCGACAACAAAATACTGTCGTTTGATATTTCCGATTACACCTCGTCTATTACCGTCAAGGTGTTTGAAAAGAACGCTGTCGTTGAGCCTCTCTTAAAGGTTATCGAGGGCGGTGGAACGCTGATTATCAACGGGCAGTATCAGTTTGACAAGTTCTCAAACGAATCCGTGCTTCGTCCGACGAGTATAGAAAAGGTAATGAAGTCAGAAAAAACAGACGACGCTGAGGAAAAGCGCGTTGAGCTTCACCTTCATACGACTATGTCCGATATGGACGGAATGACTGCGCCCAAGGAGCTTGTAAAGCGCGCGGCTAAGTGGGGACACAAGGCGATTGCCGTTACTGACCACGGTGTAGTTCAGGCGCTCCCCGAAGCGTACGGCGCGGCAAAGGCAAACGGTATCAAGCTTATTCTCGGTATGGAGGGCTACCTCGTTGACGACAGCCTTTATCCCGATTTTATGAATATGAAGCTCAAGGACTTCCGCCGTCATCATATTATTCTGCTTGTCAAGGAGGATAATTCCTTTGACAGCTCCATACCGAAGGAGGAGCGCAGATACGGCAGGAAAAACCTCTATGAGCTCATCTCTCATTCCAGCGTACGCACCTTCAAAATGCGTCCGCTTATACCAAAATCACTTCTTGCTAAAAAACGCGACGGATTGCTTATCGGCTCTGCCTGTGAGCAGGGCGAAATAATTCAGGCAATACTTCGCGGCGAGAGCGACGACGAGCTGCTTAAGCTTGCTGCGTTTTACGATTATCTCGAAATCCAGCCAAACGGCAACAACGCGTTTATGATACGCTCTGACAAGGAGCTTCATCAAAAAATAAACAGCGAAGAGGATTTAATACAGCTCAACAAAAAGGTTGTCGAGCTTGCCGATACTCTCGGTAAGCTGACCGTTGCAACGGGCGACGTTCACTTCATTGACGAAAAGGACGCCAAGTTCCGTGCAATCCTTATGGCGTCAAAGGGCTACGAGGACGCAGACGACCAGGCGCCGCTTTACTTCAAGACCACCAATGAAATGCTTGACGATTTTTCGTGGGCAGGCGACAGGGCAAAGGAATTCGTCATCGACAATCCGAACAAGATTGCCGATATGATTTGGGACGATATTCCGCCTATCCCGCCGGGACAGTTTGCGCCTCATATTGACGGCGCCGACGACGAGCTTACTCAAAAGTGCTGGAGTATGGCTAAGGAGCTTTACGGCGACCCCGTTCCCGAATACGTTGCAAGCAGACTTGAACGTGAGCTTAATTCAATTATTTCTAACGGCTACGGCGTGCTGTACGTTATCGCAAAGCGTCTTGTTGAGGAGAGCGAAAGAAACGGCTACCTCGTAGGCTCGCGTGGCTCCGTAGGCTCCTCGCTTGCCGCTCACTTCGGCGGCATATCCGAGGTTAACCCTCTTGCACCGCACTATTACTGCAAAAAGTGCAAGCACTCCGAATTCTTCCTTAACGGCGAATACGGCTCGGGCTTTGATTTGCCCGAGAAAAACTGCCCCGAATGCGGTGAGCCGATGAAGCGCGACGGTCACGAAATCCCGTTTGAAACGTTCCTCGGCTTTGAGGGCGACAAGGAGCCCGATATTGACCTTAACTTCTCGGGCGAATATCAGTCGCGCTCGCACAAGTTTACAGAAGAGCTTTTCGGTAAGGAATATGTGTTCAAGGCAGGAACTATGGCAACCGTCGCAGACAAAACGGCTTACGGCTACGTTGTCAAATATCTTGAGGAGCGCGACCTGCTTGCTGTTACGCCAAAGGCGGAAATTGACCGCCTGACTGTCGGCTGTACGGGTATCAAGCGTACTACTGGACAGCATCCAGGCGGCATGGTTGTTGTTCCCGACGAATATACGGTCGAGGATTTCACGCCTATTCAGTACCCATCGAACGACGAAAAGAAGGGTACTTACACGACTCACTTTGACTTTAAGAATTCGCTTCACGATACGCTTTTGAAGCTTGACGAGCTCGGACACGATAATCCGACGCTTTATAAATATCTTGAGGATTCGACGGGCGTTCCCGTAATGGACGTAAACCTGTCCGACCCGAAGCTGTATCAGCTTATTACCTCGACTGAGCCTATCGGCGTAAGTCCAGAGGACATCGACTGCCCGACGGGTACGCTTGCAATTCCCGAAATGGGTACGCCGTTCGTAATCGGTATGCTTACGGAAGCACAGCCGAAAACGTTTGCCGATTTGCTACAGATTTCTGGTCTGTCGCACGGAACGGACGTTTGGCTCGGCAACGCGCAGGAGCTTATCCAGAACGGCACCTGCAATATTTCCGAGGTTATCGGCTGCCGTGACGATATTATGACGCACCTTATCCACGTTGCAGAAAAATACGAGCGCGACACGGGCGAGGAATCGCCGCTGTCCAAGAAGGACTGCTTCAAAATTATGGAGTACACCCGAAAGGGCAAGGCACCAAAGGAGCTTCCGCCGTTCGAGGACGCGATGAAGAAAATCGGCGTTGAGCAGTGGTACATCGATTCGTGCTACAAAATCAAGTATATGTTCCCGAAGGCTCACGCGGCGGCATACGTTATCGCGGCGCTTCGTATAGCGTGGTACAAGATTTATTATCCTATTCATTTTTATTCTGCATTCTTTACCGTGCGCGGCGGCGCTATCGACGCAGTTGCAGCCGTACAGGGCAAGGCGGCAGTAAAGGCCAAGATGGACGAGTACAAAAACAAGAAAAATCACGGTATCGACGTTACTCAGAAGGAAGAGGACACCTACGTTGTAAATCAGATTGTTATTGAAATGCTCGCGCGCGGCTTTGAATTTCTGCCCGTTGATTTGTACAAATCTGACTGGCGCGTATATAAGATTGAGGAGGGCAAAATAAGGCTTCCGTTTTCTGCAATCGACGGTATCGGCGAAAAGGCGGCTATGTCAATTGCCGAAGCAGTTGAACGAAATCCCGACGGCTTTATCGCCTCTGACGATTTGGCAAATGAGCCAGGAGTCGGCAAATCTGTTGTTGACGCGCTTCGCGGCGCAGGAGCTCTCGGCGATTTGCCCGAGTCAAAGCAGATATCATTATTTAATTTGTAATATATAAAAAATAATTATTGACAATATCACTTTATTGTGTTAGCATATTAGCGCACTAAAGTGAAAAGAGTGAAAGCTATGAAAAAATATTCCAAAATCACACCTGAAGGAAGCCGCGATTATCTCTTTGAGGAATGCGACGACAGGCGCAAGGTTGAGCGTATTCTTGCCGATTTGTTCAAGGAGAATGACTATCGCAAGGTGCTTACTCCGTCAATTGAATTCTTCGATGTGTTTGAAAGCGACAAGACAGGCATTTCCGCCGACGAGATGTTCAAGCTGACTGACTCAAAGGGCAGAACGACTGTGCTTCGTCCCGACAACACTATGCCTATCGCGCGAATGGTTGCTACAAGACTCGGCGGCGAAAATCTTCCCGTACGTCTGTATTATAACCAAAACGTATTCGTGCGCGGCAGGGAATTGTACGGCGTGCCTAATGAAATTGCCCAGAGCGGCGTAGAGCTTATCGGCGACGGCTCGATGAAGGCTGACGTTGAGGTCATCACAATGGCTGCTAACTGCCTTAGCAGGTGCGACCTGAATTCCTATAAAATCGAAATTGGCAACGCGGCGTTTTTCAATTCCATTCTTGAAAAGATGGATATTGACGGCGACACGAAAAAGCAAATTTGCAAGCTAATCGAGGGCAAGAACTATGCGGCGCTCGGCGACTTGCTCGATATGCTCGGCGACTCTCCCGAAACTCAGATTATACGCAAGCTGCCAAGGCTTTTCGGCGGTGTTGAGGTTATTAAGGAAGCAAAGAAGCTCTACCACAACAGAGCGGCTTCAAAAGCGCTCGACTATCTCAGCGAGGTATACGAAGCGCTGTGCGGCGCTGGACTCGGCGAGTGCATTATGCTCGACCTCGGTCTTGTTAACCGCTCGAATTACTATACGGGCGTTATCTTCCACGGCTATGCCGAGGGCTCAGGACTTACGGTGCTGTCGGGTGGACGGTACGATAATCTGCTCGGCGAGTTTGGTATGGACGCGCCAGCTATCGGCTTTGCAGTCGAGGTTTCGGCTCTTTGCGAAGCGATGCGCGAGGTTATAAATGTTGAACGTCCGCTAAGAATTGCGCTGACAAAGGGCAGACTTGAAAAAAGCTCGGTTAAGCTTTTCAAAACTATGGGGCTTGATACGACGGAGCTTGAAAATAAAGGCAGACGCTTAATCCTTCCCGTTGACAAGTACGAGGCTGTGCTGTCAAAGGCGCCCGACGTTATAACGTACGTTGAGCACGGCGTGTGCGATATCGGTATCGTCGGCAAGGACACTATCGTTGAGCACGGCTCGTCGTTTTATGAGGTGCTTGACCTCGGTATCGGCAAGTGCCGCTTTGCTCTTGCGTGTCCGAAGGGTGAGGATTTCTTCTCGGGCTACAAGCGCAAGACGGTTGCGTCAAAGTACCCAAAGGTTGCAAAGGAATTCTTTGAAAGCAAGGGTATGGACGTTGCAGTAATCAAGATTGAAGGCAGCGTTGAGCTCGCTCCGCTTCTCGGTCTTGCCGACGGAATAGTCGATATTGTTGAAACTGGCTCGACTCTTAAGGAAAACGGACTTGAGGTCGTTGAGGAAATCTCGCCTATATCGGCAAGGGTTATCGTAAATATGGCGTCAATGAAGCTCAGAAAAGCGGAAATTGAAGCCTTCCTTAACGATTTGGAGCTTGCCTCAAAGGTTTGATAAAGGAGAATTTTTGATATGAAAATTACGAAAGCAAACGGCAAAGCAGAATATGCTGTTATAGAAAATCTCAAAAAGCGCGCAGGCGAAACCGACAGCAAAATTGTCGATATCGTGTCGCACATCATAAACGAGGTTAAGGAAAACGGCGACGCTGCTGTGCTTGAATATACAGTTCGCTTTGACGGCGGCGTGCCGAAGAAAGCGGTAGTCGAAAAGGACGAGCTTTTCACTTATCTAAGCGAGGTTGACGACGACTTCAAGGATGCGCTTATAAGAGCGAGAAAGAATATAAAGCGTTTTCATCAGCGTCAGGCTCAGCAGTCGTTTATGACTACCGAGGACAACGGCGTGATTATGGGACAGCGCGTGCGCGGACTCGAAAGGGTAGGTATCTACGTTCCAGGCGGCACGGCTGCGTATCCGTCATCGGTGCTTATGAATGCCGTTCCCGCAAGAATAGCAGGCGTAAAGGAAATCATTATGGTTACGCCCCCGTCGAAGGACGGCAAGCCTAATCCACAGATTATGGCTGCAGCCGCAATCGCAGGTGTTGACAGAGTGTTTATGGTCGGCGGCGCGCAGGCAGTTGCGGCGCTTGCTTACGGAACGGAAAAAATTCCGAAGGTCGACAAGATTGTCGGTCCAGGCAACATTTTTGTCGCTACTGCGAAAAGGCTGCTTTACGGCGTAGTTGATATCGATATGGTCGCTGGACCGAGCGAAATTCTTATCGTTGCCGACAAGACGGCTGACCCTGCTTTCCTTGCG
>JAFWKC010000135.1 GCA_017514345.1 Eubacterium sp. | reverse complement strand
TTGCGGGTGAAGGTAAAACAACGACGACAATCAACCTTGCAATCACCTTTGCACAGGCTGGACAGAAGGTACTCCTTATCGACGCCGACCTTCGTAAGCCGAAAATTCACCACTATTTCTCAATCCCGAACGCTCCTGGACTTACTAACTATCTTGGTTCAAGCGTTTTCGATACAAAAAATGACAAGGTCGATTTGTTCGAGGTAATCCACCCGACTGAATTTGAAAACCTTTCTGTTATCTGTTCGGGTACTATTCCTCCGAATCCTGCTGAGCTTCTCGGCAGCGAGCCTATGGAAAACTTCCTCAGGGAAATCGGCAACGACTTTGACTATATCATCGTCGATACACCGCCTGTTAACATCGTTTCTGACGCGCTTCCGCTTATTAAGGAATCCGACGGCGTTGTACTCGTTGTAAGATATAATCAGTCAACTCACCCAGAAATCGAACGTACAATTTCTGCGCTTGAATTTATCGATGCAAAGATTATCGGCTTTATCATCAACTTTGTTGAGCCGACCTCGTCAGGTAAGTACAAGTATTCAGGCTACAGACGCTATGGCTACGGCAGATACGGCTACGGTCGTTATGGCTACGGCTACGGTTACGGCGGCTACGGTGGCTATGGCGGCTACGGTTACGGCGGCTACGGCGGTTACGGCGGCTACGGTGGCTATGGCGGCTACGGCGGATACGGTGGCTATGGCGGATACGGTAACTACGGTAGCTACGGCGTATACGGCGGTGCTAACCTGTCTAACAGCACTTACGAAAGCAGCTATTCTTCATACGCAAACGCTGCTCCAAAACCACCCAGCAACCTGAATAACGAATCATTACTCAACGACAACCATTATAATCCTAAGGATTAGATGATTTATGATTATTGACAATCTTGTCGAAATGCACTGTCACATTCTTCCTGGAATTGACGACGGCGCACAGGACATTGAAACAAGTCTCAAGATGATTGAGCGACTCAAGGAGCAGGGCGCAAAAAAAATCGTGCTTACTCCGCACTATTATTCGGATACTATTTCTCTCGACGATTTCCTGAGAAGCAGAGAGGCTTCCTTCAACGCGTTGATGAAGGAAATCCCGAGCGGTTATCCTACGCTCTACCCTGCTGCTGAGGTTTATATCAGTCCGTATCTGTTCAATAACGACAACATCGACGATTTGAAAATCGCCGACTCAAACTACGTCCTTATTGAGCATCCGTTTACGTCGCCTATGGGCGAAGCGGAATACGACAGACTGATGAATTTATACTGCGACTACGGCGTTCGTCCCGTGCTTGCTCACATTGAGCGCTACGGCGCGCTTATGGAGGACAAGTACAAGCTTGACGATTACATTCAGATGGGCTGTCTGCCACAGGTAAACGTAAGCTCGTTTGCCGACGCTCCGCGCGGAGTCAGAAAAAAGCTTTTCAAGCTTCTTGAAAGCGGAAGAATACTTCTTCTCGGCTCTGACGCGCACAATCTTGACACACGCCCGCCTGAATATGAAGCAGGCATAAACGCGATAATCAAGAAATGCGGACAGGAAGCAGTAGACGTTTTAATGCAAAACGCAAATACGTTAGTAAAATAACAGTGTCAAGCGACACTGTTATTTTTTTGCCCTTTCAATTATAATAAGGTTTTCGCTGACGCGCTTATCGTCGGGCGCCATTTTATGAGCAATTCTTACGAGCGCAAGCGCGCTTTCATAAAGCCCGATATTAAACGCGCATATGCTTCCGATATCATAAAGCGTGCTGTCCCAGGCAAAGCCCTCGCTGATATACGATTTTGGCTTAACGGTGATTTTCAGCGCCTCTGTCACCATATAATACGCCTTCAGGTATTCGCCAGTTTCAAAGGCAAAAACGGCAGTCTCGGCATACGGCTCGCGCAGATAAGGCGCTTCGGCAATTGCGCGAAGCTGCCACGCAGACGCGTTATAAAAATCACCCTTCGCCTTGTACGCCCGCGCGATAAAGCGCATTGACGCTGAACGCTCGTCAGCCCACGTCGCGTTTTTCATTTCAAGGTGGCGTTTAAGCGTTTTGATACAGTCGTCCCAGCGCTCATAAAACATATACTCCCGTCCGAGATAGTGCATATTTCTATCATCGTCAGGCTCTTCCTTTACCGATAGCTCCAGCAGCTTAAGATACTGCGAACGCGACTTCGTTTTATCGGGATAATGGTTTAGCTTAACCCCATACGCAAGTGAAAACAGCTCGCTTCCGCCGCCGATATACTTAAGCACCTCGTGAACGGGATGCACCCACTTAAAGCCGTGACGGGCGTGTATTTTGTCGCCGTAAAAAGTAATGTCGGGCGTGCCGTCGGGTTTAAAGCTCCAAGTATAGCTGTACCTCGCCTGAGTCGTTTTGTCGTTCCATACGCGTTCAAGCTCCTGACGCCAGCCCTTTTCAAACACCTCGTCAAGGTCGGTACAAACGCAGATGTCATAATCGGTTGGAACAAAGTCGAGCGAAATATTGCGCGCCGTGTCAAAGCGCCACTCGTCAAGGCTGATTTTCTGAACTGCGACTCCCCTTTTTTTCAGCTTCTCAACCGTATTATCCGACGAGCCAGTATCACAAACAAAAATGCCGTCGGCCTCGCTCATTGAGTCTACCCAACGGTCTACGAATTTTTCCTCATTTTTGCATATTGCATAAACTGCTACCTTGTATCTGTTCAAACTAATCACTCCTATGTAGGGCGGTTTCCCGCCCCTTGCGCTCAAAAGGAGCACAGATTAAGCAATTTTAATAATCACAATGCTCGAAACTGAAGAAGCCAAGCTTCCTGCTGACGCCAGCATACTTATTGTGCCGCCGCTTCCAGTAGGATTAACGACGCTGATAACGGTATTTGCTGTCGTTGTATTGATGATAATTTCATTTGAAACAGTCGGGTCCGTGCTTTTTGCCGTGACTGTATTTTCAAGTGGCGCACCGTTAACGGAAAGCGCAAGCGAGCCAGTATTGTCGGCTGGGTCAAGCGACGAAACCTGAAACTTTATAAGATACGTTCCCGTATCTGCAAGCGTGAAGGCTGAGTCAGACGCTCTTGTAATATCGTCGCCGCTTGTTGCACCGTTTTGAGCAAACGAAACTGAGTCGCCTGGAGCGATATCAATCTGCTCAGCAGGCGCAGGCGCATAAAATTCTGCAAACGAGATTACTCCCGTAGGTCCTGTGGGACCTGTCGCACCTTGAACGCCCTGGATACCCTGCGGACCAGTAGGACCAGTAACACCCTGTGTTCCCTGAATACCCTGGATACCCTGAGGGCCTGTCGGTCCAGTTGCTCCAGGCATACCTGGCATACCCATAAGTCCTGGCAAGCCCTGAGGTCCTGTAGGACCAGTCGGGCCCGTAGGTCCTGCAATCATTGACGGACAGCAATTCTGCTGCGGCTGAATCTGACGGCACTGTAAATTATCAGGATAGCGATAATTTCTCTCTCTTGAGTTGCAATTATAAATAGTAATAATAATACCTCCCAAACAAAACAAGGTTAACCTTATACTTCATATTATGACATAAGCCGACAGAATGATACAAAAAACCGCAGGAGAAAACTCCTGCGGAAATATCTATTATATTAAGCCATAAATGAACGGATAACGCTTTCGCAGTCGTTTCTGTCCATAATTTTCGGAACGGGATAGCCTGGGTTGCCCTCCTTGAGAGCGCGGGTAACAAGAATATCCATATCCTCTTCCTTGATGAAATCAAACTTGTCAGGGATATCCATCGCGCTGTTCATACGCCTGATTTCAGCAATAAAGGCTCTGCCCTTTTCGGCTGTTGACATTGACGGGTCTGTGATACCGATAATGTCTGCAAGCTTTGCAAGCTGCGGATAAGCGGCGTCGCCGTACCAGTCAAGCACGTACGGCAGGATTACTGCGTTAGCAAGACCGTGAGGCGTTCCGTAAAGTCCGCCGAGGTTATGAGCAATTGCGTGAACGTATCCAACAAACGCACGCGTAAACGCGCAGCCTGCAAGATACGAGCCCTTGAGCATATTTCCTCTTGCTTCCATATCCTTTCCGTCGACGTAGGCCTTTTCAAGATTATCGTGAATTAACTTGGTGGCCTCCTCGGCATATTTAACAGTAGCTTTTACGTTGCTCTTACCGATGTAAGCCTCAACTGCGTGAGTGAGCGCATCCATACCTGTTGTCGATGTTATATGCGGCGGCAAACCTACAGTCAAAGCTGGGTCAAGCACTGCATGTTTCGGACGAAGACAGATATCATTGATAGCGTTCTTCTCGTGCGTTTCGGGGTCGGTAACTACTGCGGCAACTGTTGTTTCTGAGCCAGTACCTGCTGTTGTAGGAACGGCAAAGAACGGTGGCAGCTTCTTGAGTACTTTGAGATAACCGCGCATTGAACGAACTGACTGATTAGGCTTAACTACTCTTGCACCTGCGGCCTTTGCGCAGTCCATTGCAGAACCGCCGCCGAATGCAATAATACCCTGACAGCCGTTTTGAATATAAATATCCTTGCACTCTTCAATGTTCGGTATTGTAGGATTAGGCTGAACGCCGTCATAGATAGCATACTCAACTCCTGCAACCTTCAGCTCCTCGAACATCGGGTCAAGCAGATGGAGTCCCATAAGTCCCTTGTCGGTAACGACAAGAACCTTGTCTATTCCCTTGCTCTTGATGAACTTGGGAAGCTTCAGCACGGAGCCTTCGCCCTCGAGAATTTCTGGCTCAGACCAATCCATAAAGCACATAGCGACCATAAAAACTCTTTGGTACACACGGTACCAGCACTTTTTTAAAGTCCAGAGCATTTTCGTACCTCCTTCTTTAATATTTCCATTATATTGTACAATTTTTTTTGCCATTTTGCAATAGTTATTATTGTACAATCAAAAGATATTTGCTATAATTATAATGTAATATTTATCTGGAGTGATTATAATGGGAAAAATTATATTTAAAAAAAGTGATTACAGATACTCTTCTGCCATAATCGGCGCAAAGGAAAACGTCCTTCTTGCAGCCGCTGTAAAATGCTCGCAGAATATCGACAAGGGCATCAGCTGGGGATATAACGAAATCGTTGCAAAAATCAGCAGCGACGGCGGCGAAAGCTGGTCGGAGGAAAAAACCGTTCTTGCTCCTCCCGCACGCAAAATCACCGCTGACGAGGGCAACACAAAATCAGCGTTTTTTATTAATCCCACGCTGCTTACTGCACCGAATGGCGACTTTGTAATAGTGTTCACCTTCTATCCAGAATGTATGGGAGAGGAGGATGAAAAGCTCCTTGATAAGAAAAAGACGCCCTTTACAGGCTTCAATTCTAAGACTTATCCCGTATTATACGACCGTGACGGCAACTACTTTATCGTTCTTGAGGACGGCAAGGTTATCGACTCTTCAAAGCAACCGACGGAGTACACCGTCAAGGGACTCGGCGAGCTTTACAGAGGCGAAGAGTACCTCGGCAACATTCACCTTAACGGCGCTATGGGCAAGAGCGAGGGACTCGGCAAAACGAGCTTCGGCGCACCTCTCAAATCACCCAAGAGAAGCTACATAATGATGATTAAATCCTCCGACGGAATTAACTGGAGCGAGCCGAAGGACATCACGCCGAACGTAATTTGCGAAAGCGACGGCGCTTGCGTTCGCACCTCAAAGGGCAACGGCGCAGTATGTGAAAACGGACGAATGATTGTTCCGCTTACGGCTCCAAAGGGCGCGGCGTTCATTTATTCAGACGACAACGGCGAAAGCTGGAACAGAAATATGCGTATGCCGTACATTCCAGTTAAGGAGGACATCTCTGTGCTTCAGACCTCGGGCGGCGAGCTGCTCGCAGTCGGCA
>JAFWKC010000134.1 GCA_017514345.1 Eubacterium sp. | reverse complement strand
CGCACACAGATGTACAGCGGCAGCGTTGATTTTGATATAATAAAAAGGGTCAAGGAGGCTGTGTCGATACCCGTTATCGGCAACGGCGACGTTACCGACGAGCAGAGCGCGGCTATTATGCTCGAAAAAACGAACTGCGACGCCATAATGCTTGGCAGGGGCGCGCTCGGCAACCCGTGGGTATTTTCGCAAATTAACGCATACCTCGACGAATGCAGGGTCCTCCCTGCTCCGACCGTAACGCAAAAAATGGCAGTAATGCTAAGACATATAGAAAAAATAATCGAATACAAGGGCGAGTACACGGCTATGCGTGAAGCGCGTCATCACGCAGGATACTACACAAAGGGTATGCGCGGCGGCGCGGCGCTCAGAAAAGAAATTTGCACCTTCGAGCACTTTGAGCAGCTCGAGGAGCTTGCCTTCAGAATTGCAAAGGAGCAGGAATAATGCTACTTAAAAACTGTACCTTTTACAACGAGCTTTTTGAAAAGGAGTTCGGCGACATCAGAATTGAAAACGGCAGGATTGCCGAAATAGGAATAATTGACGGCGACGGCGTTGATATGAGCGGAAGGCTCGTTCTTCCGGGCTTTGTTGACATTCACATTCACGGCTGCGGCGGCGGTGATTTTTCCGACGGCACAGGCGAAGCGTTTGACAAAATCAGCGCCGAGCTTGCGCGTCACGGCGTAACCTCATTTTGCGGCACAACAATGACGCTTCCGCACGAAAGGCTCAAAAGCATTGTCAGCGCGGCTGACAAGCATACTTTTCCTAAATCAAAGCTTGTTGGAATAAACCTTGAAGGTCCATACATCGCGCTTGGCAAAAAGGGCGCGCAAAACGCTGACTATGTCAGACCGTGCAGCATCAGCGAGCTTGACGAGCTGCTTTCACTTAACGAAAAAATAAAGCTGATTACAGTCGCTCCAGAAGCAAGCGATAGCGAGGAATTTATTAAGCACGCAAGCGAAAGGCTCACAGTTTCCGTCGGTCACAGCGAGGCTGATGAAAGCGAGTGCAGAAAAGGAATAGAAAACGGCATTTCGCACGCGACGCACCTTTTTAACGCTATGACGCCTATGACGCACAGAAGCGCGGGCATCGTCGGCGCGGCGCTCGACAGCGACATAACCTGCGAGCTTATTTGCGACGGCGCGCACATCTGCCCTACTGTGCTGAGAAACGCGTTTGCAATTCTCGGCGAAAACAGAGCGTGCGTCATCAGCGACAGTATGCGCGCGGCAGGTCTTGGCGAGGGCGAATTTGAGCTCGGCGGTCAGACTGTTTATGTACACGAAAACGGCAAAACTGCAGTTCTGGAGGACGGCACAATCGCGGCTTCAATCACAAACGTATTTGACGAATTCAAAAATCTTATCAGCTACGGCGTTGACTTCAAAGCGGCGCTGAAAGCCTGTACCATAAACCCTGCAACAGTTATCGGCGAGCAGGACAATATCGGCTCAATAGCAGTCGGAAAGTGCGCCGATTTGCTCGTGCTCAGCGAAGCGCTTGAGCTTCAAGAGGTATACGTCAATGGAACACTCGCTTAATATAGTTTTAATCGAGCCCGAAATTCCGCAGAACACGGGCAACATAGCGCGCACCTGCGCGGCGACGGGCGCAAGGCTTCATCTCGTCGGTCCTATGGGCTTTCACATTACTGATAAGCAGGTAAAGCGCGCGGGGCTTGACTACTGGGACAAGCTCGACATAACGTATTACGAAAACACGGCTGACTTTTTCAAAAAGAATGAGGGCGGAGCGTTTTACTATTTCACTACAAAGGCTGAGCAAAGTCACAGCGACGTTGAGTACCCGAACGACTGCTTTCTCGTTTTCGGCAAGGAAACCAAAGGGCTTCCCGAAGCGCTGCTCAAAGCAAACCACGACTTTTGCGTTCGGCTTCCTATGCGCGGAATAATCCGCAGTCTTAACCTGTCAAACGCCGTTGCAGTCGGCACATACGAGGTGCTTCGTCAGTGGAACTACCCCGAGCTTTCGCAAAAAGGCGAGCTTCACGACCTGAAATGGTAAATAATTCTTGATTAATGAAGAATTTTGTGTAATAATATTATATCTAATTTTTAATATACAGGAGAAAAACAGTGGATTACAAAGCACTAAGCGAAAAATTATTCCCGAATATAGACAAAACGCCTGATTTCTGGGAGGAAAAATATCCGCCGAGAGCGCTTAAGGAGGGCGCGCGCGTTACGCGCTTTGCGCCAAGCCCGACGGGATTTCTTCATTTCGGAAACCTTTTCACCTGCCTTGTATCGTACAAGACGGCAAAAAGCACCGACGGCGTATTTTACGTTCGCGTTGAGGACACCGACCAAAAGCGCAAGGTTGACGGCGCAATCGAGGTAATGCTCAAGGGGCTTTCCTTATACGGCATAGTTCCCGACGAGGGCGTTGTTGCCGAGGATACCGAGGTCGGCGACTACGCGCCGTACTACCAGAGCGCACGCAAGGAAATTTATCAGACGTACGCAAAATCGCTCGTTGAGCAGGGGCTTGCTTACCCGTGCTTTATGACGCCCGAGGAGCTTGACGAAATCCGCGCGGCGCAGGAAAACGAAAGCATCAAGGGTATATGGGGCAAGTGGGCGAAGCACCGCGACCTGACCTTTGAGGAAATAGAAGCGCGCCTTGAAAACGGCGAAGCGTGGACGCTAAGGCTTAAATCCCCCGGCGACATTGAAAAGAAGTGCTACTTTGACGATATGATTAAGGGCAAAATCGAAATGCCCGAAAACGTGCAGGACGTCGTTATCCTCAAATCGGACGGCATACCGACGTACCACTTCGCTCACGCTGTTGACGACCACCTTATGCGCACCACCCACGTTGTACGCGGCGACGAATGGATTTCGTCCGCACCGATACATCTTCAGCTTTTCCGCGTGCTCGGCTTTAAGCCGCCTAAGTACGCGCACGTCGCTCCGATTATGAAGGAGGAAAACGGCGGCAAGCGTAAGCTATCAAAGCGCAAGGACCCCGAGGCTGCAGTTACCTACTACGCAGAGCAGGGCTTCCCGAGTGAAAGCGTAAACGAATATATGCTCACTCTCGCCAACTCAAACTTTGAGGACTGGCGCAGAACTAACCAGAACGAGCCGCTTGACAAGTTCCCGTTCAATCTCAAAAAAATGAGCGTTTCGGGCGCGCTGTTTGATATGGTAAAGCTCACCGACGTGAGCAAAAACGTAATATGCAAAATGAAAGCAGACAAGGTGTTTGAGCTGTCTTACGAATGGGCAAAGGAATACTGCCCCGACCTTGCAGGACTTTATGAAAAGGACACAGAGCGCGCAACGGCGATACTCAACATCGACCGCGAAAACAAGAAGCCGCGTAAGGATATTGCAAAGTGGAGCGACATTCCCGACTACATCAGCTATATGTACGACGAAACCTTCGTTCCCTGCTACGACCTCGCGGGCAACGCAACGCCCGAGCTTGCAGTTAAGGTACTCGAAAAATACATCGACTGCGTTAATCTCGGCGACGACAAGGACGAATGGTTTGCGCGAATGAAGGACCTCTGTCCGTGCGTTGACTGCACGCCGAACGTAAAGGAATACAAGCAGAATCCCGACGACTTTGCAGGACACGTCGGCGACGTTTCAACAATAATCCGCGTGGCGCTGACTGGCAGAACGAACACACCTGATTTGTGTGCAATAACAGCGCTTCTCGGCGAAAAGGCTGTTAAAGAAAGACTTAGTGCGGCACTCGCACATTACAAGGAGGAAGTATAATGGCAATTGACGAAATCAAAAACGAAGAAACTGTTGCTTCTAACTTCATACACGACTTTATTGATGAGGATTTGGAAAACGGCGTATATTCGCGCGTTCAGACACGTTTTCCGCCCGAGCCGAACGGCTATCTTCACATCGGTCACGCAAAGGCTATTTGCATAAACTTCGGTGTAAAAAACAAATATAACGGCATATGCAACCTCCGTCTTGACGACCCAAACCCGACTAAAGAGGACACCGAATACGTCGAGGCTATCGAGGAGGACATCAAGTGGCTCGGCTTCGACTACGACAACGTATATTACGCGTCGGACTACTTTGATTTCCTTTATGAGTGTGCCATCAAGCTCATCAAAAAGGGCAAGGCTTACGTCTGTGAGCTTACGCCCGAGCAGATGAGAGAATACCGCGGCACGCTTACAGAGCCAGGCAAGAACTCGCCGTACCGCGACAGAAGCGTTGAAGAAAACCTCGACCTGTTTGAGCGTATGGCAAAGGGCGAATTTGAAGCAGGCTCAAAGGTGCTTCGTGCAAAGGTTGATATGTCGTCGCCTAACCTCAATATGCGCGACCCGATAATCTATCGCATTATGTATGCTCACCATCACCGCACGGGCGACAAGTGGTGCATTTATCCGATGTACGACTTCGCTCATCCGCTTTCTGACGCCTGCGAAAAGGTTACGCATTCACTCTGCTCGCTTGAATTCGAGAACCACAGACCTATTTACAACTGGTTCGTAAACGAGCTTATCGAGGGCGAAAAGCCGCGTCAGATTGAGTTTGCAAGAATGAATCTCAACTACACGCTCACTTCAAAAAGAAAGTGCCTGCAACTCGTTAAGGACGGCATAGTTGACGGCTGGAACGACCCGCGTATGGCTACCATCAGCGGAATGCGCCGCCGCGGCTATCCTGCCGAGGCAATCCGCGATTTCTGCGAAAAAATCGGCGTGTCAAAGGCGTACAGCGTAATTGATTTTGCACTGCTCGAAAGCTGCGTGCGCGACAATCTTAACAAGAATGCGCCGCGCGCTATGGCAGTTATTGACCCGATTAAGCTCGTTATTGACAACTACCCCGACGATAAGGTCGAGGAAATTGAGGTTGAATACCATCCCGACCACGAGGAATACGGCAAGCGCACCGTTCCTTTCGGCAAGGAGCTTTACATTGAGCGCGACGACTTTATGATTGAGCCTATCAAGAAGTACCGCAGGCTGTTTGTCGGCAACGAGGTACGTCTTTACAAGGCATATTTCGTAACCTGCACGGGCTACGACCTTGACGAAAACGGCAACGTTACGACTGTTCACTGCACCTACGACCCCGAAACCTTCGGCGGTGACGCTCCTGACGGACGCAAGGTGCGCGGCACAATTCAGTGGGTGTACACGGGTGACTGCGAAAAGGCAGAGGTGCGCCTCTATGACCGTCTTTTCAACGTGGAAAACCCGAGCAACGAGGAGGGCGTAAGCTCCTTTGAGGACAACCTTAATCCCGAGTCGCTCGTTACAAAGACGGCGTATGTAGAAAAATCACTCGGTTCGGCAAAGTCAGGCGACAAATTCCAGTTTATGAGAACGGGTTATTTCTGCGCCGACCTTGACAGCACCGAGGATAACCTTGTATTCAACCGCACAGTTGCATTAAGAGATAGCTTTAACACGAAGAAGTAATACCCTATGGAAAGAAAAAATATCAAAAATATTGCGATTATCGCGCACGTTGACCACGGCAAAACAACTCTCGTCGACGAAATGCTGCACCAGAGCGGCATTTTCCGCGATAACGAAATAGTTGCAGAGCGCGTTATGGACTCAAACGACCTCGAAAAGGAACGCGGAATTACCATACTGTCGAAAAATACTGCAATTCATTACAAGGACACAAAAATCAATATCGTTGACACTCCTGGACACGCTGATTTCGGCGGCGAGGTTGAGCGTATTCTCACTATGGTTGACGGCGTTTTACTGCTCGTTGACGCATTTGAGGGCTGTATGCCTCAGACGCGTTTTGTGCTCAGCAAGGCGCTTGCGCTACACAAAACGCCGCTCGTTGTTGTAAACAAAATCGACCGCGACGGCGCGCGTCCCGAGGAGGTTGTCGACGAGGTGCTCGACCTGTTTATCGAGCTTGGCGCTGACGACGACCAGATTGAATTTCCCGTTGTTTACGCTTCGGCGCGAAACGGTTATTCGAGTCTTAATCCCGACGACCGCGAGGGCGATATGCGCCCCCTGCTTGACGCGATACTTGAGCACATTCCTTCGCCGAGCGGCGACGCTGACGGCGCGGCGCAGATACTCTTTTCCTCGCTTGAATACGACGATTACGTAGGCAGAATAGGCGTCGGCAGAGTTGAGCGCGGCACGATTAAGGTAAACACGCCGTACGTGCTTTGCAAGCAGGACGGCACGCAGGAAAACGTTAAGTTTTCGCAGCTTTATCAGTTCGACGGACTAAAGCGCGTTGCGTGTAACGAAGCGCAGTTCGGCGACCTCGTTTGCGTTGCGGGAATTCCCGACCTTAATATCGGCGAAACGGCGTGCGACCCCGAGCATATCGAGCCGCTTCCGTTCGTTGAAATCGACGAGCCGACTATCAGTATGAATTTCATCGTAAACGACTCTCCGTTTGCTGGACGCGAGGGCAAATACGTAACCTCGCGCAACATACGCGACAGACTCTTTAAGGAGGTCGAAACAAACGTTTCGATGCGCGTTGAGGAAACGGACTCTATGGACACCTTCAAGGTATCGGGCAGAGGCGAGCTTCACCTTTCAATTCTTATCGAAACTATGCGCCGCGAAAACTACGAATTCGCAGTATCGCGTCCGCAGGTAATACTGAAAAAGGACGCGAACGGACAGACCTTAGAGCCGATAGAAACGGCGATTATCGAGGTGCCTGAGGATTACGTCGGCGTCGTAATGGAAAAGCTCTGCTCGCGCAAGGGCGAAATTGAAAATATGGACACGCGCTCCACGGGAATGACGCATCTTGAAATAAAGATACCGTCGCGCGGGCTTATCGGATACAGAAGCGAATTTCTTACAGACACCAACGGCAACGGCATTATGAATCAGCTCTTTTCGGGCTACGAGCCGTACCGCGGTGATATTGAAACGCGAAACAGAGGCTCAATCGTTGCTCACGAAACGGGAACGTCAACGGGCTACGGACTGTGGAACACGCAGGACAGAGGTAAGCTGTTTATCGGTCCAGGCGTCGAGGTTTACGAGGGTATGATTGTCGGCGAGTGCGCGAAGGACGAGGACATCGTTTGTAACGTGTGCAAGAAAAAGCACGTCACAAACACGCGCGCAAGCGGCTCAGACGAAGCGCTCAAGCTCGTTCCGCCGACTACTCTTTCGCTTGAGCAGAGTATGGAATTTCTCGCCGACGACGAGCTGCTTGAGGTCACGCCGAAAAGCATCCGCCTTCGCAAAACCATACTCAACAAGGAGCTGCGATTAAAAGCAGAAAGCAGAGCAAGAAAATAATTATGAGTAAAGCAGGACTATATTTTCACATACCGTTTTGCAAAAACAAATGCCCGTACTGCGACTTTTTCAGCGTAAAATACTGCGAAAGCGCGGCACGGGATTATTGCGCTCTGCTGAAAACGGAAATGACGAAATACGAGGGCGAATTCGACACCGTTTACTTTGGCGGCGGCACGCCGAGTATCCTTCCGCCCGAGCTGCTGTGCGGCGTTCTTGAAAGCGCAAAAGAGCATTTTTTCATTGACGAAAGCAGCGAGATTACAGTTGAATGTAATCCGCGCGAGGATTTGCGCGGCGCGTTTGAAGCGTACAAAGCGCACGGCATAAACCGCCTTAGTATCGGTATGCAAAGCGCAGTTGACAAGGAGCGTTTTGCGCTCGGCAGGGCTGCGGGAAAAGCAGAGGTTGAGCGCACGGTGAAGGCGGCGAAAGCTGCAGGCTTCGGCAACGTCAGCCTTGATTTAATGCTCGGCACGCCGCACCAGACGCTTGGCTCGCTTGACGAAACGTTCGACTTTATCGACAAAATGAACGTTCAGCACATCTCGGCGTATATGCTCAAAATCGAGGAAGGAACGAGGTTTTTCGATATGAAAAGCACGCTTCCACTACCCGACGAGGACGAGGTCAGCGAAATGTATCTTAAAACTGTGCGCGTTCTTGAACAGCTCGGCTTTGAGCAATACGAAATCAGCAACTTTGCAAAGCCTGATTATCAAAGCCGACACAACAACAAATACTGGCTGCTTGACGACTACCTCGGCATAGGAAAAAGCGCCCACTCGTTCTGGAACGGCAGACGCTTTTATTATGATGAAAATATGAATATAATTGACGACGGCGCAGGCGGCGGCACGGACGAAAGAATTATGCTCGGACTCCGCCTTACAAGAGGAATTGACAAGTCGCTTGTCACAAAGCCGTACGCGCACCTGATAAAAATGGGCTTGCTGACCGAAAGCGAAGGCAGGCTTGCGCTCACGCCAAACGGAATGCTTGTATCAAATACGGTAATAAACGAGCTGATTTAGCGCACAATATTACCGAGGTGATATTCGTGAGCAAGAAAAAGAAAAACAAAAAGGACGTTTCAAACAAATACAAAGCCTTTGAAACTAACCCGACCGTTCAGAGCGATGAAGTAACCGAGATGAACGTGCCCGTTCCGTCAGAGCAGAACGTGGAAAACTCAAAGGAATACGGCGAAAAACACGAAATGTAAAACAACTCCCATCGGGGAGTTGTTTTGTTATAATCTTTCAATTTTTTTGCTGCTGAATACTCTGTCAACAAAAGCCTGTATTTTTTTGCCGAGCTTTTCGCTGAGCTGAGGAATACCGAACAGCTTGAACAGAAGATAGCGGAAGTATTCAAGAAACGCGCAAACGGAAAATACTGCAACGACGCAAACGAGCATATGAAGCACGAAGTACGGCTTGTCAAAGAAATCGACAGGCGCGATTATGCCCCACAAAGCTTCGCGCACGTAGTTGTTGTCGTGTATCAGATAAACGCCGAGCGTCAGCGGAGCCAGAAACGTGCAGAAGCCAGCGAACCTGGCTGATTTGATTTTCATATTCTTGAAGGCAGCAAACAGCGCCACAGATAACAGGAAGGTTAAAATGAAGTTGTAATTCTTCACGTTGATAATGTTGACTACCTCGTTGTAATCGCTGAGCACCGTTACAACAAGCTTTACCGCAAGAATTATTACGGCAAGCATAAGATATTCGCCAAGATACGCGCGCACCCTCTTTTTTAGCAGGTCGGCTCGCCTGATGTAAGCCGCTACAAAAAACAGCACGCAAAACCACACAACGTGGTATCCCCTGTCGATTTTCGTCCACTGATTAGGAATCAGCGCAAAAATCGCAACGAGCGCGATTGTCAGCTTTTTGAGCTGCTGGAGCGTTAATTTGTTTACAATCCATATCAAAAGCGGCGACAGAAGGTAGAACGCAAAGTAAGCCGACATATACCAGTATTCCTGAAATGAAATCGGAAAAATCACGGCAAGCAGCTTTTGCGCCGAAATATCAAAGCCGCTGACGTAAAATTCATACGCTCTTAAAACTAAATTGATAACGAAAATCTGAAGCCACAGATAAACGAGCTTGCTGAACCTAAAACGGTTTTCCGTCATCAAATAGCCTGAGCAAAGCACGAAGCAGTTTACACCGACGATTGATAAAATACCAATCAGCCACGCAACGTAAAAGTTTGCGTCAGTAATCTTTGCCGCTTCAAGCACGCCGCCGTGTACAAGGTAGTGATGACACACTATCATTACCATCGAAACAACCTTTAGCAAATCGAGATTTGCAAGTCTTTTTTTATTTTCCATACTAATCATCATCGTCCGACGAGAGCTTAAGCACGGCGAGGAACGCCTCCTGCGGCACCTCGACAGAGCCGAACTGGCGCATACGCTTTTTGCCCTCTTTTTGTTTTTCAAGAAGCTTTTTCTTTCGTGTAACGTCGCCGCCGTAGCATTTTGCAAGCACGTCCTTGCGAAGCGCCTTGACGGTTTCGCGCGCGATAACCTTGCCGCCGATTGCAACCTGAATAGGAATTTCAAACAGGTGGCGCGGTATGTGCTTTTTGAGCTGCTCGGCAATTTTGCGCGCTCTTGAGTACGCCTTTTCGCGGTGGATAATGAACGACAGCGCGTCGATTACGTCGCCGTTAAGAAGCACGTCAACCTTGACAAGCTCACTCTTGCGGTAATCCTTCAGCTCGTAATCAAACGAAGCATAGCCTCTCGTTCGCGACTTAAGCGCGTCAAAGAAATCGTAAATAATCTCGTTGAGCGGAAGCTCGTAATGGATATCAACTCTTTCGGGAGTGATATAATCCATCGTACGGAAAATTCCGCGCTTTTCCTGACACATATCCATAACTGCGCCGACAAATTCGCTCGGCACGTAGATATGAGCGTCAGCAAACGGCTCCTCGCAGTAATCAATATTCGCAGGGTCAGGATAGTTTGTCGGGTTGTCAATTTCGACCATACTTCCGTCCGTCAGATGAATTTTGTATACAACGCTCGGGACCGTAGCGATAAGGTCAAGACCGTATTCGCGGTCAAGGCGTTCCTGAATTATTTCAAGATGAAGAAGTCCAAGGAAGCCGCACCTGAAGCCGAAGCCGAGCGCGCCCGAGGTTTCGGGCTCATAGGTAAGCGAAGCGTCGTTGAGCTGCAGCTTTTCGAGAGCGTCGCGAAGCGCCTCATAATCGGCGCCGTCAGCGGGATAAATTCCGCAGAACACCATCGGATTTACCTTGCGGTAGCCTGGAAGCGGCTCAGACGCAGGATTTTCAGCCGTCGTTACCGTATCGCCAACGTGAGCGTCGCCTACGGTCTTAATCGACGCGGTGATGTATCCAACCTCGCCCGCCGTAAGCTCCTTTGCCTTTTCCATCGAGGTTGCGCGCATATAGCCGACCTCGACTACATTGAACTGCGCGCCCGTCGACATAATACGCATTGTGTCGCCCGCTTTTATTTTGCCCTCTTTGATACGGACGTAGACGATAACGCCCCTGTAGGAATCGTAAACCGAGTCAAAAATCAGCGCCTTCAGCGGCTTGCTGTCGTCGCCCACGGGCGGTGAAATTTCATTGACAATATACTCGAGTACCTCGCCGACGTTTTCGCCCGTCTTTGCGCTTATACGCGGCGCGTCCATACAGGGTATTCCGATAACCTCCTCGACCTCCTCGGCAACGCGGTCTGCGTCTGCGGCAGGAAGGTCGATTTTGTTGATAACGGGAAGAATATCAAGGTCATGGTCAAGCGCAAGGTAAGTGTTTGCAAGCGTCTGCGCCTCCACACCCTGCGACGCGTCAACAATCAGTATTGCGCCCTCGCACGCCGCAAGCGAACGCGAAACCTCGTAGTTGAAGTCGACGTGTCCAGGAGTATCAATAAGATTGAAGATGTATTCCTCGCCGTTTTTTGCAGTGTAATTCAGTTTTACGGCGTGAGCCTTTATCGTAATTCCGCGCTCACGCTCAAGCTCCATATCATCAAGAATCTGCTCCTGCATATCGCGCTCGGCAACTGAGCTTGTAAGCTCAAGCAGCCTGTCGGCAAGCGTCGACTTGCCATGGTCGATATGCGCTATAATTGAAAAATTCCTGATATTTTGTTTGTTTACTGACACAATTAATTATCCTTTTTCTTTATTTCGTTAATCTGTTTTATCTCGCGCGCCGCCTTGCCGCCGTCGCTGAAGGTTTTTGTTATCAGCCGCTGCACGTAAAAATACGGCAGCAAAAACGGCGCCCTGTCAAGCACGCGGTAGGTGCGGTGCATATATTCTTTGTCTGGAAACAGCCTTGACAGCGTGTATTTTGCAACGGAATCAGAGCCGCTTTTTTCCTTAAAGCTTTCATAAAGAAGCTCTTTGCCGTGGCTTCCGTCGCCGTAAAGACCAAAGGAAACGACGTTAACCATAAAGTCTATCTGCTCGCCGTCAAGCTCGCCGTTTTCCATAACAGAAACGGAAAGCTCCCTTACCGTTTTTTCAAAATCGACGAGCTTCATTTCGTCAAGCCTTGACGAAATATAGTCAAAATCAAGCTCGCATTTTTGGAGCATAAGATAAGTGTCTGCAAGAAAGCGAACGCCAAAGCCGCCGAGAACGTAATGCTTGTACATATGGGCAACTGAGTGAAGATAAATGTCCTCATTACTCATAATATATTTTGCGCAGTTATTTTCGTCGCGCTTTGCATTTTTCCACACGAACGAAAAGTCGGGCATAAAGCCGAAATCGTCAAAAAACAGCTCACGATGAAATTCAAAGGTATAGTACGGCTTTTTGCTGAAATCGTCGGAATTTTCGCTCCACGAATAGAGCTTGTAGCCGTAATCCTTCATAATTTTCAGGAGCGAGTCGCGCTTCTTTTCGTCATAGAGGATATCGATATCGCTCATCTGGCGCATACTCTCTTTCGGATAAAACTCCTTTATCCTGCTGCCCTTCAGGAGCATAAAATTGACGCCCTCCTTTTCAAGCTCGCCCTCAAGCGCTTCAAGCTCGCTCTTCATCGCAATAAGGCGCACAAGCTCGCTTTTGCTGTAATTATTCAGCGTTTCAGCCTGCTCCCTCGGCAGAAGCTCGCTCGGCATAACGGCAGCGATTACGGAGTACATCTCCTGCTTTTTTGCAATCGAAATAAACTCCTTCCAGTCGATTTCAGCCGTCGGCGCCTCGACTGCCTTGCCGCTTAGCGCACAGCGTATCACGTACAAAAAATATTCAGTTTCTTCGCTGAAATATTTAGCCATTTTTACTCCAGTATTCCGAGCTCGCCGAGCTGATTTAACACTTCCCTGACGTCATTTCTGATAACGAACTCGTCAGCGTCGTATTTTTTGCACATAGCTTCAACGATGCTGTCTTCGGTCTGCTCCGTCTGCAAAAGCTCAAATATATAATTTGCAGTTTTGTTATTGTTAATTATGCCGTGAAATTTTTTCGACAGCTTGCCCGTTGCAATCGCAAAGCTGTTGCCGTCGATATTTCCGAGCACAATACCTTTTTTCAGTTTCATTTATTTCACCCTTTCAAGGATTTTGCGCGCAACGTAAATTCCGCTTGCAGAAGCGTGCGAAAGCGAATGAGTTACGCCCGAGCCGTCGCCGATAACGTAAAGCCCCTTGTGCTTCGTTTCGAGGTTTTCGTCGATGTCAACCTCCATATTATAGAACTTGACCTCAACGCCGTAAAGCAGCGTATCGGGATTAGCCGTTCCTGGAGCAATTTTGTCAAGCGCGTAAATCATTTCGATTACACCGTCGAGTATACGCTTTGGAAGCACGAGCGAAAGGTCGCCCGGCGTAGCCGCAAGAGTTGGCTCAACAAGCCCCTCTTCGATACGGCGCGGCGTGCTTCGCCTGCCTGAAACGAGGTCGCCGAAGCGCTGAACGATAACGCCGCCGCCAAGCATATTTGAAAGCCTTGCAATACTTTCGCCGTAGCCGTTGCTGTCCTTGAACGGCTCGGAAAAATGCTTGGTTACAAGAAGCGCAAAGTTTGTATTGTCGGTCTGCTTTTCGGGATCCTCAAAGCTGTGACCGTTAACGGTAACGATGCCGTTTGTATTTTCATTAACAACGCTGCCCTTCGGGTTCATACAGAACGTGCGGACGTGGTCCTCGTAATTCTTCGTGCGGTAAACAATTTTGCTTTCGTACAGCTCGTCTGTAAGGTGGCTGAAAATAACTGCGGGAAGCTCAACGCGCACGCCGAGGTCAACGCGGTTAGAGCGTGTTTTGATGTCGAGGTGCTCGCAAACGCCCTCCATCCATTTACTGCCCGACCTGCCGACAGAAATAATACAGCTTTTGCAGGTGTGCTCGCCCTCGGCGCTCACAACCTTGTAGCCGTCGCCGAGCTTGTCAACGACGTTAATATGCGTGTTGAAAAACCAGTCGACTCTGTCCTTTAGCTCGTTATAAAGATTTTCAAGCACGACGTAGTTAATGTCCGTTCCGAGATGACGGACTGACGCTTCGAGCAGATTAAGCTGATTTTGCATACACAGCTTCTTGAACTTTGAGCCTGCGGTTGAATACAGCTTACAGTCCTCGCCGCCGTGAGTGACGTTGATATGGTCAACGTACTTCATAAGGTCGATAGCCTGCTTTTTGCCGATATACTCATAAAGCGTGCCGCCGAAATCGTTAGTAATATTATATTTTCCGTCCGAAAACGCGCCTGCGCCGCCAAAGCCGCTCATAATAGCGCACGTTTTACACTGAATACACGACTTAACCTTGTCGCCGTCAATCGGACACTTACGGTTTGACAGCGCGTTGCCCGCTTCAAACACGGCAATTTTTATATCCCTGTTATTCTTTGCAAGCTCAAAGGCGGAAAAAATACCGCCTGGACCTGCGCCGATAATTATTACGTCATAATCAAAGCTGTTCATAAAACGACCTCTTTCAATAATTTAAGTAAATTCGTCTTCCTCTGGAACAATTTCAAACTGGATAAGGTAATCGTAAAGCTCGTTGATGTCACGCTGCGTCAGCACCGTTCCCATCCTGTTATTCATCTTAACCACAGTCGGAAGAAGCTGATTAAGCACAACAACGCGAACGTTAGGATTAAACACCTTGATGTTGTTAAGCACGCAAAAATCAGGAAATACAACGACCGAACGAACAATAATTCCTTCGTTGTCGAGGAAAGCTCTCAGTCTTTGCACCTTGTCCTCAACAATCGTAACGGGGTTGTCAAACTTTTCCTCGTGCGGCGCTCTGCCGTATCCGAACTGAATTCTTTCGTTCCACGTTTCGTTGCTTTCAATTCCCGAAATCCAGCCCTCAGCCTTTACGTGTTCAAAAACGTACACGCCGCTTTTTGCAAGCATAATCATATCGATAGGCTCGTCGCAGTTCGGCAGGTCGCAGTCAAAAATGAACCTTGCGCCGCCCTCCTCAAACGGACGCAGCACAATATGGCTGTGATACGCGCAAAAGTCGTGAACGTCATACGGAACAGAAGCAGGCGTATTGACCCTGCCGCGCGCATTCATCGGCGCAGCGCCTTTGTTGAGGAGCTTAATAAATCCAAATATGCATATGTTAACTATCAGTAATACGATTGCAATTCTTTCGAGCATACATACTTCCTCGTTTTGCAGGTTTTGTGCCTATGCATACAAGCATAATCTATATTATTTTATCACATAAAGGCACCTGTTTCAACTGTTTTATTCTTTATAATAACAATTAGAAGGAAACGGCATTGTAATTACCATTTCCTTCTAATTGGAACTATAGTTATATTTGACGGTTACTTTTTTCACCTTGCTCCATTTACTGTAAACTACTTTATCGCCTACTTTTTTATATGCACGAATTCTTACAAAGTATTTTTTTCCACTTTTTAGTTTTTTAATGGTTTTGCTTGTGGTGTTGGCTTTTTTTATTTTTGCACTTTTTGTGGTTTTCTTTGTGAATTTCTTTGTAGTGGAATATTGTATCTGATAACCGACTACGCCTTTAACCTTTTTCCATGTTGCTTTAAACTGTTTTTTTCCTGTCTTAACACTTTTTAGTTTTGGAGCAGTAACAATTATACTATTATTTTGTTCTGTAGAAGCAGGAACAATGATATTTTCCGAGCCCTTATTATTTGCTTTGGAAATAGGCGTTTCTTTTGTGCTATTATTTGATGATGAATTTGTGTCATTATTTTCATCGTCATTATTAAGCTTGCTTACTTTAATTGTGAATGAACCTAATTCTGAACCATACATTTTTGAACCAATAATATAAGTTTTATTGCTATTCAAATACGGTTCAATCATATAGTTATAGCTTTTTCCATCATCGTTATAATCAATAATATTCATATTTTCATCATACAGCGTTCCATATGTATCACAGTCGCCGAACGAGCATATAGAATATGTACCGCTTTCTGACGGTGAAAACTTATAATACTGTTCCTCATTTTCGTTTTTAATATTAACTGTTTTTTCCTCATTAAGCTTAATTTCGGGAATTGTGGAAAGCAAATCATATTTGCCACATTCAGTACAATAACCATTTTGGAAAACATGTTTGTGTTTTGAAAGCACCTCTGTTGCCGAAAAGCTGTCTGTAGAAGCAACAGAGTATGATAACGATTTTGTTGCAACATGTTGAGAAACCTGAATATTATCTAGTTCGTCACTGTTTACAACCACATCTTTTGTTTCTTTTTCAAGTTTTGTTTCACCCTGTGCGTCAGCAGAAACCGATATCAGATTCTTTTCGTTTTTTGAAACAAATTCATCAGTTGATACAAAAGCGTTAAAGTTATAATCATTACCTGTAATATTTATTCCGTTATTTACAGATATATCGGCTTCGTCAATATTTTCTCCCGATAACGATACAAAATCGTTATCATTATAGAGTGTGACATCAACCTTACTATCAACATCTGAAACATTGATAGACGAACCGTCAATGCTAAATTTATAATAAAGTTTATTGTCCGATTCCACAGTATCAATAGAATAAATATCCATGTCACCGCTAAAGTTTTCTCCGTCGTACTCTAGTATGCATCCATATTCATCAGTAATAGTACAGCTATAATCTGCGGGCATTTTGATATAATTATATTTTTTGTTCGTTTCTCTTCCTTCACTGATGTCTGTTCCAAGCTTTTTAATTTTTGCCCAATCTAAAATATACATACATTTATATGTACTGTTTTTCAAGTTTTCTTCACTGTAACTAAAAGACTTGAAATCCTTTGAAATAGTCATCGTGGAAAAATGACCAATGGAATTCGGATTTGCCGAATTCTCGTCAAATATAGTTACTTTATATTCTTTTTTTGATTTATCATATTTACATCCTGTTATTAATACCGCGTGTCCTCCGTCTTTTGTTGAAAATCCAAAAAGAGTCACGTGCCCGTTTTTAGTATTATTGACAACAGATTTAAGAAAACACGGTAAACTATCGTAGCCAGAATTAACACCCGTCAATTTATCAAGAAAGCTTCTTTTAAACGTCATTGATTTTGCTGCATCAATTTTTCCACCATTTTCAAGCGATTGAGAAAGTTGAAGATATTGAATTGAGTTTAACAATTTCTTGTCGTTTATTGGTTTTGACAATTGATAATAATTATTAACGCTTTTGCTTGATATAGTCGGTAAATCTAACAAGCCTTCATAAACCATACCCATAGTTGCCGCAATTCCATAACATGAACCTCCCCAACTATCAGTCATTGATTTTTTTATATCGTTTTTTTCGCCCGCTGATGAATTGTTTACTAGTTTTTGATAATATTCATCATCCATATGATAATCGTTCACACCATAAAAACCTGAAAAATCAGTATTTGAGGAATAATGGTAAAATGAGTTAGTATCTTTTCCAATTTCAAAATCAGTCTGAGAATCACTACTGGTTCTATCAACAGACGACATGCTCCAAATTCCATTTTCAGTACTGCCTGTTATAGTACCTTTGGAACTATAAATTACACCAACAAATTCAACAAATGTAAAATTATCTGTATAAAAACCAACAGGATATTCAATCCATTCATATCCTTGCATAGTGATTTTACCACTACGGAAGTCAACAGTTCCAGAAATATTATAGCTTCCGTTAACTCCATAAACGTCATCCTCTTTTGCAGAAGGAGAAATTATTGCTTCACCCTCAATATCACCATCATCGGATACGCTTTCAATAATTATATCTATATTTCTTCTGACAACAACCGAACTACTAAATCCATCATATTCACCACTAAAATACTCGCAAATATCTTCTTTATTATTCAAACGGTGACTAACATAAGGTTCATCATCCTTCATTAACATGAACTCTCTTTCTTCGTCACCATTAACCATTCCATACATACCATTTTGCTCAATATCTAAAGCACCTGAAAAAGATGCAAAAGAGTAATTAGATGGATTAATTATCCACTCTGTTCCTTGAAAGTTTATTTCTCCTGACTTGAAATCAATTTGCCCTTCTAAAAGATAAACTCCATCTTTGTCATAATTAATAGACGCTTCTCCCTCGAGGTTTCCCTCTGTGTCACACTTATCAAAGATAACGGTTAACACTCGATTAATAGCACCGTCTGAATTCCACCCAACGTAATACCCCGTGTATGAGCCTAAAACTGTATTCTCGTTTAGCT
>JAFWKC010000133.1 GCA_017514345.1 Eubacterium sp. | reverse complement strand
CTCGGCTTTATCGAGGTTGAAACGCCGATGCTCAACACTATCGCGGGCGGCGCGGCTGCAAGACCGTTTATCACGCATCACAACACGCTTGATATGGATATGTATCTTCGTATCGCGACCGAGCTTTACTTAAAGCGTCTTATCGTCGGCGGTATGGAGCGCGTTTATGAAATCGGCAGGAACTTCCGTAACGAGGGTATGGACGTTCGTCACAACCCCGAGTTCACCTGCATCGAGCTATATCAGGCGTTTACCGATTATCACGGTATGATGGATATTGCCGAAGCGCTTATCCGTAACGCCGCAAGCGAGGTTTGCGACAGCCTTCACATCACCTTTAACGGAACTGAGATTGACCTTGAATCACCGTTCAGACGTATGACGATGGTCGAAGCTGTCAAGGAATACAGCGGCGTTGATTTTGCAGAATTTATGAGCGATAACGACAAGGCTGTTGAAATCGCGAAGTCAAAGGATATTGAAATCGAAAACGGCAAGGCAACTTGGGGCGATATTCTCAATTCCTTCTTTGAGGAATTCGTTGAGGAAAATCTCATTCAGCCGACGTTTATTATGGACTATCCCGTTGAAATCAGTCCGCTTACAAAGCGTAAGCCCGACTGTCCTGTGCTCACGGAGCGTTTTGAGCTGTTTATACTTGGCGGCGAGTACGGCAACGCTTACTCAGAGCTGAACGACCCGATTGACCAGCTCGGCAGATTTGAAGCGCAGATGAAGCTTCGCGAAGCAGGCGATGACGAGGCTAATATGATTGACAACGATTTTGTTACGGCGCTTGAATACGGTATGCCGCCGACGGGCGGTCTCGGTATCGGTATCGACAGGCTTGTTATGCTGCTTACCGATAACTATTCAATCCGCGACGTACTGGCATTCCCGACGATGAAGCCGCTTGAAAACGCCTAAGCTTTATATGATATTTAAGGAGATAAAGTTATGAGATCAGATTTAATTAAAGAGGGTCCATCAAGAGCTCCTCACCGTTCGCTGCTCAGAGCGCTCGGTATTGACGAGCTTGAAATGAAAAGACCTTTTGTAGCAGTAGTAAATTCAAAAAGTGATTACATCCCGGGTCATATGCACCTTGACAAGATTGCTGAGCAGGTTAAGGCGGGCGTACGCAACGCAGGCGGCGTTCCGTTTGAGTTTAACACAATCGGCGTTTGCGACGGTATTGCTATGAACCACAAGGGTATGAAGTATTCTCTCTGCTCGCGTGAGCTTATTGCCGACAGCATCGAGGTTATGCTTACTGCTCATCCTCTTGACGCAATCGTGTTCATTCCTAACTGCGACAAGATTGTTCCAGGTATGCTTCTTGCGGCGTGCAGACTTAATCTGCCGTGTATCTTCATCAGCGGCGGTCCTATGCTTCCAGGCAAGAGCACGGAAACTAAAAATCCTATCGGACTTTCAGAGCAGTTTGAGTATGTAGGCGCTGAAAGCGTAGGCAAGATGAGTGTTGCAAATCTTGAAGCAACTGCTTACACGGCTTGTCCGACCTGCGGCTCATGCTCAGGTATGTATACTGCAAACTCGATGAACTGCCTTACGGAAAGCATCGGTATGTCGCTTCCCGGTTCAGGAACGGTTCCTGCAGTATATTCAGCAAGACTCCGTCTTGCAAAGATGGCAGGCGAGCAGGTTATGGAGCTTCTCAAAAAAGACATCAAGCCGTCTGACATTATCACGGAAAAGGCTATCGAAAACGCTATGCGTTGTGATATGGCTATCGGCTGTTCAACTAATACAATTCTTCACCTCACTGCAATCGCACACGCGGCAGGACACGACATTAATCTTTCCGACCTTAACGAAATGGGCAACAAAACGCCTCAGATTTGTAAGCTTAATCCTGCTTCGTCCGTGTTCATCACCGACCTCAACGACGTAGGCGGTATGCAGGCAGTAATCAAGGAGCTTGCGCGCGGCGGTCTTATCCATACTGATTGTATAACCGTTAACGGTACGGTTGCAGACAGAATTTCTGTTGCTCCCGACGCAGACGGCGAGGTTATTCATAAGCTTGAAACACCGTTCTCAAAGGACGGCGGTATCGCAGTTCTCAGGGCAATCTTGCCGAAGAGGGCGCAGTAGTAAAGAAGGGCGCAGTAGCTCCCGAAATGATGCAGCACAAGGGTCCTGCTAAATGCTATAACTCCGAGGAGGAGGCAATCGAAGCTATCACAGGCGGCAAGGTTGTTGCAGGCGACGTAGTAGTTATCCGTTACGAAGGACCGAAGGGCGGTCCTGGAATGCGCGAAATGCTCTCCCCGACCTCTGCTATTATCGGTATGGGACTCGGCGAGTCCGTTGCGCTCCTTACAGACGGCAGATTTTCTGGCGCAACTCGCGGCGCGTCTATCGGCCACGTCAGCCCAGAAGCCGCAGTTGGCGGAACTATCGCGCTTGTTGAGGACGGCGACGAAATCGAAATTGATATCCCTGCAAGAGTTCTTAAGGTTAACGTTTCTGACGACGTGCTTGCACAGCGTAAGGCTAAGTGGCAGCCGCCAGTACAGGAGCTTTCGGGTTACCTCAAGAGATATGCTCAGCACGTAACCTCTGGCTCGCGCGGCGCAGTATTTGAAGAAGACTAATCACACATAAATCATAATTACAGATTATGGAAAACGAGAAAAAACAACAAAAAAAGCGAGCAACTATACGCCCGTTAATAATTACGCCGATTGTTTTTGTGCTTATTTCGATGATTGTAATTGCGCCGACGTTTTCAAAGGTGTTTGGCATTATGAAAAACGAGGTTCACGACGCGCAGAAAACGCTTAAAATCGACTACAACGATATTTCAGTTGACGACGAGTATTTCAAGGCGTGTCAGAAGGACGGCACGGAAATTACGCGCGACGGTCTTAACGTTTGCGACAAGGTTGCGACTATTGAGTGCAACAACGCCGCAGTCGGCTGCGACGTGTATTACGGCATTAACCGCGTTTCAAAGCGAAGCGGAGCAGGTCTGTCGGTTAAGCAGGGCTTGTTCGGCGAGGGAAAGCAGATACACGTTGACGGCGACGTTCTGACTGTTTTCAAGGCGCTGAAATACGTTAACAAGGGCGACGTTTTTACCGTTAAAACTGCAACTGAGGAAATTCAGTACACCGTTACTGAAATTACAAAGGGCGAGGAATACGGCGGTAATGCACAGGGCGAATATCTGCTCCTTACCACCCAGAGCAGCACCGACGCTTTTGAATATCAGAACAAGCAGAAGCTTATGGTTGTTGCCGAGCTTGGCGAAAAGGAGGTGTCGTGATGAGCGAGCATCATTCATCTCATTCTCACTCACATTCGCACTCTCACTCGCACAGTAGCTCGCACTCCCATTCGCATTCGCACCGACATTCAAAAAAGCGGCACAGAAGCTCTGACGTCAAGGCTTACAGAAAATCAAGATACGCATTTGCGTTTTTGCTGTTTCTGTCGGTTACGGTGTTCTCGCTCAGCGCGGCTGCAAAGGCCGTTCCGCTGAACAAGGACAGGCTCGGCGAGGTGTTTACAAATTACGATTACGAAATCGCGCTTTATAACGACGTGTGCGATTACGCAGAAGATATGTGCAGACAAAACAGTATCCCGCCGTTTGCAGTTGACGTTAATCTGAATTTTGCAACTATTCGTGAAATAAACGAGGCGTACATTCTCGGTACGATGTCGCTTGATGAAAAATACAGCGCGACGGTGTACCAGGATTTGCTGGATAAATATACCGAAACGCTTGAAAACGGCATAAACTCTATTGTTTCCACAAACGGTATCAGGCTTGCTGATGGGCAGGAAGACGGCGTTCACAAGTTGGCGCAGAGCATTACCGACTATCTTGCAAAGCGGATGATGTTTCCGTATCTTGACAAGGTAGAAGCGATTGCAAACGTCGGCAGTACGGTATCGTGGGTTACGATGCTCGTCGGTGCAGTACTCAGCGTAGTGCTTATTCTGATAGTAATTGCGCTCGGCAGCGAGGTTTACAGAAATCTCAGAAGCGTGGTGCACGCCGTTTCGGCGTCAGCCGTAATGTGTTGGCTGATTTGCATAGCGTACGGAATAATCAACTCGACGAAAGAGCTGTACTTTTTCCCGACGTATCTGAATAACTCGATTATGGAGTATCTTAATGCTTCAATCGACGCAGTCGCGCTCACGGGCGCGCTTCTGACAGTAGCGTCGTTTGCGTTTATGGCAGGCGTTTGGAAGCTGAAGTCAGACAGACTTGACAGCAGTAGCAGCAGTAGTAGCAGTAAATAATTTCAGTATACACAGTTTATAGCCATAGCGACGCTTTGGCTGATAAAGGTGAAAATTATGGATGAAATCAAGGAAGAATTAAACGTAACACAGCAGGCTGAGGAATGTCCTACAGTTATCAAGGTTGACCACCTTACGATGAAGTTCAATCTTGACCAGGAAAAGGTTGATAACTTAAAGGAGTTCTTTATCCGTAAGTTAAAGGGAACGATTAAGCACAACCAGTTTGTTGCGCTCAATGACGTCAGCTTTGAGGTTAAAAAGGGCGAGCGTCTTGCAATTCTCGGCTTTAACGGCGCTGGAAAGAGTACGCTTCTTAAGGCTATCGTAGGCGTGTACAAGCCAACTGAGGGCGAGATTTATAAATCTGGCGTAATTGCGCCTCTGCTTGAACTTGGCGCTGGCTTTGAGCCTAACTATTCGGGCAGGGAAAACATCTATCTTTACGGCTCAATTCTCGGATATTCAAGGGAATACATCGCCGAAAAGGTTGATGAAATCATTGAATTTTCAGAGCTCGGACACTTTATTGAGGTTCCCGTTAAGAACTATTCCTCGGGTATGAGAGCGCGTCTTGGCTTCTCAATTGCGACTGCAGTTGACCCCGATATTCTTATTCTTGACGAGGTGCTGTCAGTAGGTGACGCAAAGTTCAAGAAAAAGAGTCTTGCAAAGGTACGCTCGATGTTCGATAAGGGCGTAACCGTGCTGTTTGTATCGCATAATATCGACCAGGTTAAGGAAATCTGTAATAAGGCTATTCTTCTTGAGCACGGCACGATTATTGCTGCGGGCGACGCAGAAAAGGTTGCCGCTATTTACGAGGAAAAGACGACTAAGCCGAAGTCAAAAAAGGCAAAGGCTGTCGTTGTTCCGCTTACTGATAAAGAGAAGAAAGAGGAAAAGAAGGCAGTTGCCGACGCTGAAGCCGCTTACGAAAGAATAAAGCATTACGAAGACGAGGTTGTCGTAAAGATGTCTGAAACTGACGAGGCGGAAAGAAGATACGATATCTATCTGAATATGAAGTCGGCATATATGTCCGAAAAGCTCAGCAAGGACGATTTTATCAAAGAGGTTGACCACCTTCTTGAAATGGACTTACAGAGCGAAACCTCATCATACGAAACACCTCACGTCAACAAGCTTGAGGAAAGACTTAAGAAAATTGAAAAATAATAAAACAAAGGGCTGTTCGGAAAGAACAGCCCTTTGTTAGTTTGCCGCAAGCAGCTTTTGGTTGCTTTTATTCTTCGTATTCATATTCGTTTTCCCAGTTGTGATAGATGTTCTGAACGTCCTCGTTTTCGTCAAACATATCAATCATTCTTGACATCTTTTTCATATCGTCCTGACTTTCGAGTCTTACGTAGGTTGACGGGATGTATGCAGGCTCTGACGAAACAATCGTGTAGCCCTTTGCTTCAAGGTCGTCGCGCACAAGACCGATGTCGTTAGGCTCCGTGCGGATTTCAAAAATATCCTCGTCATCCGTGAGGAAATCAGTTGCGCCTGCTTCAAGAGCGTCCTCCATAAGCTGGTCCTCGTCGGTGTCCTCTTTTTCGATGATGATAACGCCCTGACGCGAGAACATAAAGGTTACTGAGCCGGGGTTGCCCATATTTCCGCCCGCCTTGTCAAAGTAGTGGCGAACCTCGCCTGCTGTACGGTTGCGGTTATCGGTAAGCGCTTCAACTACAACTGCAACGCCGCTCGGACCGTAGCCCTCGTATATGATTTCCTCATAGTTCGTGCTGTCGGTGTCGCCAGCAGCCTTTTTGAGCATACGCTCGATGTTGTCGTTCGGAACGTTGTTCTGCTTAGCCTTTGCGATAACGTCGCGAAGCTTTGCGTTGTTATTAGGGTCTGGACCGCCGTTTTTAACTGCAACGGCAAGCTCTCTGCCGATTTTTGTAAATATCTTTGCTCTTGCGGCGTCGTTTGCGCCCTTTTTGCGCTTGATTGTGCTCCATTTATTATGTCCGCTCATATAATTAACTCCTTTGTTAAAAACTATTTAGTATTTTATCACATTATATTATCCGTTTCAAGTATCAATTATTAACTTGACATAAGCGCCTTGGCGGCGTTATACTCTCATTATGAAAAAGATTGCAGTTATTAATGATATTTCAGGCTTTGGCAGGTGCTCGCTTACTGCGGCGCTTCCCGTTATTTCGTCGTTCGGTGTTCAGTGCTGTCCGCTTGTTACGGGCGTGTATTCCAACCAGACGGGGTACGACAGCTACAAATCCGTTGACCTCACCGACAGCCTGCCTGAATTCATCAAAGAGTGGAAAAAGCTCGGCGTGCATTTTGACGCTATTATCACAGGCTTTGTAACGAGCGCAAAGCAGGGAAGTATAATATCTGATTTTATCGACAGCTTCAGAAATGGTGCCGTCGTTGTCGTCGACCCAGTTATGGCTGACGACGGCGAGGTATACAACGGCTTTGACGACGCGCGTATTAACGCTGTGAAAGCACTTGCCGAAAAGGCTGATATTGTAACGCCTAATCTTCACGAGCTATGTATTCTCGCGGGCGAAAGCTTTTCTCCCGACCTCGATTGTAACGCTGTGCTGAGTATGTCCGAAAGGCTGACGGCGAAAACTGTTATCACAACGGGAATTAAGCGCGAAAACGAGGTGATTACCGCAGTTTACAGCGGCGGCGAATTCAGAACGTTTTCTGCAAAAAAAATGGGACATAGCTTTTCTGGAACTGGCGATATCCTTGCAAGCTACGTTACAGCTGCGCTCGTCAGCGGCGACGACGTTTTTACGGCGGCAGAAAAGGCAGTACGCTTTATCGAAAAGGCTATTGAGCTGACGCTCCTTGAAAACCCCGAAACGCCATACAGAGCAGAAGGCGTGTACTTTGAAAAACTGTTATAATATTTCAAAAAATGGAAAATGTCAAAACCCTTGCAGGCAAATGTCTGCAAGGGTTTAATAATTGTAGCAAAAAAGAAAAATTCCCGAGCATAACACTCGAGAATTTCCCTCTCTGTCTATAACAAACTATAGGAGGACAGGTTACCGTAGACGGTTGCGGCTCCGTCTAAGGTGTAAATCAATTATACTGAAACATAAACAACTTGTCAAGCGAAAAGACGATAATTTTACAGCAATTTGCCTAAAAGTATATATATATTATTTATTGTATAAAAAATTTATCTGCAGCTATTGACATCGAACGCTTGTTCGATTAATATAAATATGGAAATTGCTCCCACTCGGCGATTTCAAATATATTAAGAAAGAAGGGCAGAAGATGTCAATTGATGAATTGGCTCGTGAATACGAGAAGCAGTATAAGGTTCTTGTATCAAAGATGGACGCGCTTCGTCCGCTACTTTGCGTTTATACGGGAAAAGAGCTTTATCTGCTTAGAAAACGGATTAAGATTTATTACGATATGGCTTGTGAATGCAAAAATACTGCATCTCTGCTGGGCGCGTACTATGAGGAGGGAAGTAATGGATTTTCTTGATTTATACTACTACTCCGATTGTATGGGCGAAAACGACAATGCCGATATGGAGCGCGCAAGTCGACAGGCGTTTGCGCTTGTGCTTGCTAAAATAATGGAAAAGGAGCTCACGGAGCGTCAGCGCATATGCCTTCACTATAAATACGTAAAGAATATGACGCAGTACGAAATATCGCAAAAGCTCAAAATCAGTCAGCCGAGCGTGTCGCGTCATATTGCGGCGGCAAAGAAGATTGTCAACAACGAGCTTCAATACTGCTATCTTGCGTTATCAAAGGCGCTGACTGTATACGGAAAAAGCTACTGATTTTAACCGCCGCAAACGCGATGTCTGCGGCGGCTTTTTTAGATATATAAACAAACGTTTCCAAAGGCTTTTCAAGGACGCGCGTCACCGACGGAAAACCGATGTTTGTAATCTTCAGTCTATATTATGAAAAAATAGTAAATTTGTTAATATATATTATTGCATTATATTTTTCGCTGTGTTAAAATAAAGTGATTAAATCTAATTAGTAAAGCGAGGTATTATTATGAAGAAATTAAAGGTTGGTATCATCGGTGCAGGCCGTATCGGTCAGGTACACGCAAAATCAATCACTTACCACATTCCGCAGGCTGAAATTGTCGCTATTTCCGACATTTTCGTTGACGGCGCAAAGAAGGTGGCTGAGGAGCTTGGCATCCCGAATTATTACGAGGATTACCACGAGATTCTGAACAATCCCGAGATTGACGCAGTTCTCATCTGCTCATCAACCGACACGCATGCTGACATCGCGTGCGAGGCTGCAGAGGCAGGAAAGCACATTTTCTGCGAAAAGCCAGTTGACCTTACTGTTGCAAAGATTAAGAAGGTTATCGCTGCTGTCGAGAAGGCAGGCGTAAAGCTCCAGATTGGCTTTAACCGTCGCTATGACCACAACTTTGCATACATTAAGCAGCTCGCTAACGAGGGCAAGCTCGGTAATCTTCAGACAATCAAGATTACCTCGCGCGACCCAGAGGCTCCCCCTGTAAACTACGTAAAGGTTTCTGGCGGTATCTTCCTTGATATGACGGTTCATGATTTTGATATGGCTCGTTTCATCGGCGGCGAGGTTGACGAGGTTTACGCTAACGCGACGGTTATGGTTGACCCTGCAATCGGCGAGTGCGGCGACGTTGACACGGCT
>JAFWKC010000132.1 GCA_017514345.1 Eubacterium sp. | reverse complement strand
TCCATCTGAGCGGAGTCTGCAAAAGCACTGCAAAGAAAAACGTCAGAAGAAACGGCGCAGTTACCCAGAACAGATACTTGAAAAATACGTAAATTATTGCAAGCACTACCGCAAGAAAAAGCAGATTTATTAAAAATTCCCTTCTCTTTTCAACCTTGGCTGTCATTAATTAAACTTCCTTCTATTAAGTGTATATTATTATATTAATGCAATAATCAACAATATTCAAGAAAAATATTGAAAATATTTGTTAAATATTAGAAAAAATTAAATTAGGTCTTGTATTATAGTATTATTAGTGTTAATATATGAAAAGTGTTTTTCACAGCAAAACAACTGTCCACAGGTGGTGTACAATTTGAGCAGTTCAAAATACTTGCTGATTGACGCGTCGATACTACCCGAGGTGTACGGCAAGGTCATCGAGGCAAAAAGCTTAATACTGTCGGGCGAAGCATCGTCAGTTTCGCAGGCTGTAAAAATGGCAGGAATATCGCGTTCTGCATATTATAAGTACAAGGATAAGGTTATCGAGTACAAGGGCGAAACGGGTGCGACTGCTACAATCGGCGCAAAGCTGCTTGACAACGCGGGCGTGCTTAGCTCGGTTATGAACGAAATTTATCTCGCCGGCGCAAACGTGCTGAGCATTAACCAGAGCTCCCCCGTCAACGACATCGCAAGCGTTTCGGTCACGATTAGCATAAACGATTTGAAGCTCACCACACAGCAGTTAATTGAGAAAATAAAGAAAATCGGCGGCGTAAAGACTGCCGAGATAGTATAAATTTGGAGGCAAAAAATGAAAGTTGCAGTTATGGGTTACGGAACCGTCGGTTCTGGAGTAGTAGAGGTAATTGAATCCCACAGCGAGCTTATCGGCAAGCGCACGGGCGGCGAAAGGCTCGAGGTTAAGCATATTCTCGATTTGCGCGATTTTCCAGGCGACGCGCACGAAAAGCTCTTTACAAAGGATTTCAACGATATATTAAACGACGACGAGGTAAAGGTAGTTGCCGAAACGATGGGCGGCGTTGAGCCTGCTTTCACGTTCACGATGAAGCTTCTTCAGGCAGGCAAAAGCGTTGTCACGTCAAACAAGGAGCTTGTGGCTCAAAAGGGACTTGAGCTTTTGGGTGAGGCTGAAAAGAGCGGCGCTAACTATCTTTTTGAAGCGTCTGTAGGCGGCGGAATACCGATTATCAGACCGATGTCACAGTGTCTTGCGGCTAACAACATCGAGGGCGTTGCAGGCATACTCAACGGTACGACGAATTTCATCCTCACAAGGATGATTGAGGACGATATGGACTTTGCCGACGCGCTCAAGCTCGCTCAGGACAACGGCTATGCCGAAAAAGACCCGACAGCCGACATCGAGGGCTTCGACGCGTGCAGAAAGGTTTGTATTCTCGCTTCCCTCGCTTTTGGCAAGCACGTTTATCCAAATCAGGTTTCAACCGAGGGTATCACGAATATCACGCTTGAGGACGTATCGTATCTTCATTCTGCAAACTGCGTTATCAAGCTGCTCGGTCAGATAAAATACATCAGCGACGACAAAATTGCGGCTTTCGTAAGTCCTGCTGTAGTTCAGCACGGCTCGCAGCTCGCATACGTTAACGGCGTATTCAACGCTATACTCGTTCGCGGCGACGCAGTTGGCGACGTATGCTTTTACGGTCCAGGCGCAGGCAAGCTCCCGACCGCTTCGGCAGTAGTTGCCGATATGGTTGACGCGGCTAAGCACATCAACCGCAAAAAGATTTTCGGCTGGGGCGCAGGCAGCGAGGATTACGTTGTTGATTACAAGTCAACGCTCGAAATGCCATTTTACGTTCGCGCTAAGGCTGACGAAAACGAAATCAAAGAGCTTTTCGGCGAGGTGCAGTTCCTTTCTCGCCACGACCAGCCTTCAGACGAGGTTGCGTTCATCACAGACAAGATGACCGAAAACGCTTTGACAGCTAAGCTTTCAGGCGTTAACACGCTCAATACAATCAAGGTTACTAATTACTAAACACACATTTTCAGGAGGATACACACAATGTCTTTAATCGTTCAGAAGTTCGGCGGCTCATCAGTTGCTAACGCCGAGCGGGTAATGAATGTTGCGCGCATTGTCAGCGACACCTACAAAAAAGGCAACGACGTTGTAGTTGTTGTTTCGGCGCAGGGCGACACGACAGACGACTTAATCGCAAAGGCTGCCGAGATTAATCCTAACGCGCCTAAGCGTGAAATGGACCAGCTTCTTGCGGCAGGCGAGGAAATCTCAATTTCGCTTCTTGCGATGGCAATAGAGAGCCTTGGCTACCCCGTTATCAGCCTTCTCGGCTGGCAGGCAGGCTTCAACACAAACTCTGTTTACGGCGCGGCGAGAATTAAGAACATCAAGCCTAACAGGCTTCAGGCTGAGCTTGCAAAGCACAATATCGTTGTTGTAGCAGGCTTTCAGGGTATTAACAGATACGACGACTTAACCACACTCGGCAGAGGCGGCTCCGACACGTCGGCAGTTGCAATCGCGGCGGCGCTTCACGCTGACAAGTGCCAGATTTTCACCGACGTTGAGGGCGTATATACAGCAGACCCACGCAAGGTTGAAGGCGCAAAGAAGCTCAAGGAAATCACCTACGACGAAATGCTTGAGCTTGCGACGCTCGGCGCGCAGGTACTCAACAACCGCTCAGTTGAAATGGCTAAAAAATATTCGGTAGAGCTTGAGGTGCTCTCATCACTCAATCCTATTCCAGGTACTATCGTTAAGGAGGCAACAAAAATGGAAAAAATGTTAATTCGCGGCGTTACAAAGGACAAGGACGTAGCACTCGTTTCAGTATTAGGCGTACAGGACAATCCAGGCGTAGCTTTCAAGCTTTTCTCCAAGCTTTCACAGAAGAACATCAACGTTGACATCATTCTGCAATCCTTCGGCAGAAACAACACGAAGGACATCGTATTCACGGTAACAAAGGACAACGGTCCGCTTGCTGTTGAGCTTCTCAGCGACCTTACGGCGCTTGAGGGCGCAAAGTTCGTATGCGACACAGACGTTGCAAAGGTTTCAATCGTCGGCGCAGGTATGGAGTCGCACCCAGGCACAGCGTCAAAGATGTTCGAGGCGCTCTACGAAAGAGGCATCAACATCAAGATGATTTCAACGTCGGAAATCAAGATTTCGGTAATCATCGACGCAGAGGATGCAGACAGAGCCGTATCGGCAGTACACGCGGCGTTTATACCGAACGACTAATTGTTTTAAGCAAAGCTGTTTCACGCTTGTGAAGCAGCTTTTTCTTTTTGCTTCGCAAAGTAAGCAGTAAGCAGTATTCAGTGTTCAGCTTGATGGTGGACTTCGTCCACACCTATTATAATGTAGCAGATGTAGCAGACAACTGAATACTGAATACTGAAAAGGACGGCAAACGCCGTCCTTTTCTTACTTGAACATAGTTATTAATAGTGCTATAAGTGCGATTAATGCTACACCGACGAAGAATTTTGCAAGGCGCGAAACGGCGTCGAACATATTTGTCGGACAAAGCTGCATTATCGCGTACATAAGCTTTTTCTTTACTCGCTTGCCGACGACATCCCTGTACCGCAAATCGAACGTTTCAAGGTGTCCGTCGGTGAAAAGGTCAATA
>JAFWKC010000010.1 GCA_017514345.1 Eubacterium sp. | reverse complement strand
GCTTTCGAGTATCTGGCTGAGGTAAAACTGGCCGTTAAACAGCGAAAACTTTGTCAGCAGACCGTATCTGCCCTTAGTTGCGTTGAAGAATTCCTCGTTGCACGGCATAGCCACGGCGCTTGTCAGCGTTTCCATAAACGAGCTGTCGGGGTATGCAAGCTTAATTGTGAGCGTGTAATCGTCAGGTGCAGAAACGCCGAGCTTATCTCTGCTCATTTTGCCGCTGTAAATCGCGCTTGCGTTTTCGATTGAGGAAACGGACGAGAACATCGGACACTGCGTTTCGGGCGAAACTGCGCGCTGAAGCGCAAACACGAAGTCGTGCGCCGTAATGTCGGGGTTGAATTCATAACCGAGCATTCTGAGCCTTTCGTCCTTATACTCACCCTTCTTTTCCCCCTCGTCGTATTTTTCTGCATTGATATTCCATTTCAGCCCTTTTTTTAGGTGAAAGGTATAATTAAGTCCGTCGTCGCTGATTTCCCACGACTCTGCAACGCCCTTTTGAACGTTGCCCTCGTCGTCCATCCTGATTAAGCCCTCAAACGTGTTTTCAATAATCAGGTATTCGTCGCTCGTTGCCGCAACCTGCGGGTCAAAGCTGTTTACGTCGGCGGAGAAGGGATAAATAAAATCTATCAGTTTTTCTTTTCCAGAGCACGAGGAAAAGCTCACCGCCACTAAAATGACAGCGAGAATAACGCATATTAACCTCGTTACTTTGCTTTTCATATCTGTTCTCCGAAATTTGATGCTGTATATTATAACAAATTATTATTATTTAATCAACATATTTTAATTATCTTTATGCAGTTTTTTTCGGCGCAGTATTTCTGTAATACCGAACGCCGTTATTGAAATCAATAGCGAATAACAGCCGAGCGTGGTAATAATACTTGCCGTATCAAATTCGTTTCCGATTTGAAGAAGCGTAAAAATCAAGGCAAACGATATATTTATCGGCGCAGAAAGCATATTCAGCGCTTTATCCTCAAAATCTCGGTTGTCATTTTTCAGATAGTATATGAGCGGAAGAAGAAAATATGCCGCCGTGTAGCCGCCGCTCCACGCTGGAAGCAGACACATAACGCTTGCAAGCACGGCGAGTCTGATAAAATAATGCTCAGTTTTGATGAAAATGAACAGCAATAATACAGCTGTTACAGCCACGATAATCCACATAACGACTGACGCCGCATTTTGATTTGAAAACAGCTCGCGGAAATAAAGGTTGAATATACCCTGAATTGATAGTGACGATACTTCCGTCGCCTGTATTTTTGTCTGGTTAGCTACGAACTGCCTGAAGCCCGAAACGCCGCCGAAGAAAACAAACGGCGCAAAGAAAGCGATTATTCCGTATACTATAAGCCGTATTGCTTTTTTGTATTCCTTTTCAAATACGTAGAGCAGACCGAATACGGCAGGATAAATCTTTAACCCTGCGGCAACTGCAATCAGGATTAACGCAAGCTCGTTCAGCTTTGCGCTTTTGGCTTCCTTCAGCACGAGCGCCGCAAGAAGAATAATCAGCACGAGAAAGCTGGAGTTTCCTCGTTCGATATTCCTCAGAAGTACGCATCCAGAAAGCAGTATCTGTATTTCAAACAGCGCAGTATATTTTTTACTGTAATTGCTCAGCGCCTTTGAAATCAGAGCGCAAAGAATTACGACAAGCACAAGAAGATAGATAAGATAAAGCAGTCTTGCGTAAGGCGCCGTCAAATCAGAGTGAAACATCGTAATCGCATCATCTGGCAACAATCTTCCCAAAACAAAGTATAAGCAGTAAGCAAGCGCAGGGAAGCACGCGTGATGTGACGTGAAGTACGTCTGAGTCGGATTTTCACAGTATTTGATATGATTGAAAAAATCCATATATGAATCGCCGCCCTTTGCGGAAACAAGCATATCCCAGAAGCTGCCGTCGCCCTGAAGGACGGCAAGCAAAAGGGTTACAGCTATTCCCAAAAGCCCAAGAAACGTAATGATTTTGTGATTATTCTTTTGTGTAACAGTCTGCATACTGTATCACCTCAAAGTGTAAGTTAAGCGTTGTTCAGTATTTTAGCAAGGTACTGTCCCGTGTAGGATTTCTTTACCTTTGCGACCTCCTCGGGAGTGCCCTCGGCTACGATTTTTCCGCCGCCCTTGCCGCCCTCTGGACCGAGGTCGATGATGTGATCGGCGCACTTGATAACGTCAAGATTATGCTCGATTACAACAACCGTGTTGCCGCCGTCGGCGAGCCTGCCGAGTACGTTGAGAAGCTGCGATACGTCAGCCGTATGAAGTCCCGTTGTCGGCTCGTCAAGTATATAAATAGTTTTTCCCGTTGAACGCTTTGCAAGCTCTGTTGCGAGCTTTACTCTCTGCGCCTCGCCGCCTGAAAGGGTAGTAGCAGGC
>JAFWKC010000131.1 GCA_017514345.1 Eubacterium sp. | reverse complement strand
CTTGTCAAACGATACAACAAAGTCTGCATTGTAGCTCTTGTACTTCTCGTCACCATCGTTGTTTGCTACGAACTGATAAGCAACGTCAAGGTTTGAGCCTGGGAAGTACTGCTCTACAACAGAAATCGGAACCTCTGTTACTGTTGCAGTTGGCTTAACGTCTGCAGGAGCCGCTGGTGTGCAGAGGTAAATAATAAATCCATCGGACATCGCTCCTTTAAGTTCATTAAGCGAACTAAGGCCACCATTTAAGTAATCGGAAGCAGCTTCGAATTGTGCTTTAGTATAATCACCAGGTATAAAATAAGACCCATAAGCGTCGTTATAGAAAACAAAAATCGTACCGTTTAAATCAGATCCAGTTTTTTCTATATTATCCCAGTTTGCAAGAATCCATGCCTTCACATCTTCATTTGTGCTTGTGCCGATGTTTTCAGCGGTAATCTGGTTTGCGTCGGATACCTTTGTGAAAGAAACATCATCCGCAAATGCAGTGAAAGGCATCATTGAAACAGCCATAAGAATTGAAAGAGCTATAGCTAAAATTTTCTTAGAAATTCTCATGATTATCAAATCCTTTCTTAATTTTCGAAATTCTTTTTTATCAATATCACAACTTGATTATCAAACAACTGACCTACGGAATTATTTCCTTGCTCTCCTTTCAAGCATTGATAACGAAAAATATGGGAAAAGAAACTTTCCTCGTTAACATTATATTCATAATTGCTTATTTAGTCAAGTATGTTTTATATAATAATACTTAATTTAAAATGTTTTGTGGATTTGCACAAATTAATGTACAATATTCCATTATCTTTGTAACAAATTGTGCAATTATTTATGTTACGTGCAAGCAGAAAAAATTAACAATTTATTAACATTTAACCTTCTAAAAAATAGTAGATTATATTGTAGTTGTATAAAACATTAATGAATACTACTGGAGAAAAGCATATGAAAAAGCTTAACTGGGTGTGTATCGGCTGCGGTCATATTGCAAACGAAATGGCACAGGCATTTGAACAAAAAGGCAGGATGTTTTACGCCGTATATTCAAGAACGAAAGGTAATACAGAGGCTTTCGCAAAGCGTTACGGAATTGAAATGGTTTACGGCTCAGCCGACGAGGTTTTCAGCGATGAAAACGTTGATATTGTCTATCTTGCAACGCCGCACAACAGACACGCTGAGCATATCATCAAGGCGGCTGAAAGCGGAAAGCACGTGCTGTGTGAAAAGGCAATCACGCTTAATTCAGACGAGCTGAACGCCGCAATAAACGCTTGCGAAGAAAACGGCGTTATACTTGCCGAAGCGATGACGATATACCATATGCCCGTATATGATAAGGTATATAATTATATAAATAATAATACTCTTGGCAGGCTGAAGCTGATTGAGGTAAACCTCGGCAGCAGCAAGGTTTACGATATGACAAACCGTTTCTTCAACCCCGAGCTTGCAGGCGGCGCGATGCTCGATATCGGCGTTTATGCGCTGTCGTTCGTAAGACGCTTTATGGAGCTTGAAGGCGCAAAAATCAAATCCTTTGTAAAGCTCGCGCCGACGGGCGTTGACGAGCAGGAATTTATGATTATTGAAAACAAAAACGGCGAAGCGGCAAGCGTTACGCTTTCGCTGACAGCAAAGCTGCCGAAAACGGGGCTCGTTTCGTTTGAAAACGGTTACGTTGAATTTGAGGGCTACAACCGTTCGCACAGGGCAACGATTTACCTCAACGATGGCAGCGAGCCGATTGTGCTAAAAAGCGAGCCTGATATCTCCCCTCTTGCGTACGAAATTGACGATATGGAAACCGCTGTAGCAGGCGGAGAAAACAAAATGCACCTTGACCTCACGTCAGACGTTATGGCTGTAATGACAAAGATGCGAAACGAATGGGGCGTAAAATACCCAGAAGAATAAACGGAGAAGAATATGCTAAAACGATTTATTTCATACTACAAGCCGCATATCTGGCTGTTTTCGGCTGATATGGGCGCGTCTGTACTGATTTCGCTGCTCGGTATGATATATCCCGTTATGACAAACAGGATGCTAAACGACTACATACCGAACAAGCAGTACAGAGCAATAATAATTGCAGGCGTCAGCGTGCTTGTACTTTACGTTGTAAGAATGCTGCTCAGATACTTTGTACAGTATCAGGGACATATGGTTGGAACGCGTATGCAGGCGCAGATGAGAAGCGAGCTGTTTTCACATCTTGAACGGCTTCCGTTTTCGTTTTTTGACGACCACGAAACGGGCGCAATAATGACGAGAATGACAAACGACCTATTTGAGGTTGTAGAGCTTGCACATCACGGCCCCGAAAACCTGCTAACAAGCTCAATTATGATTGTGCTGAGCTTCGTATACCTATGCACGATAAACGTGTGGCTGACGTTGATAATCTTTGCTTGCGTGCCGTTTCTTATAATCGTTTCGGCGCATTACAGAAAGAGAATGCGCGCCGCCTTTGCAGAAAGGCGCCAGAGTAACGCAGTTATTAACGCCTCGCTTGAAAGCTCGATTACTGGTATCCGCGTAACAAAGGCGTATACTAATGCCGACAAGGAAATCGAAAAATTTGAAGTCGGAAACGAGATGTTTACAGAAGCGTCAAGAAAATCGTACAAGGCGATGGGAAGATTCTTTTCCTCAACCTCGTTCGTAACGGACGTTTTTAACGTTATTATTCTTATTGCAGGCGGTCTTTTCCTATACGACGGAAAGATAAACTTCGGCGAATACTCAACGTTCATAGTTTCGGTAAACCTGTTTATCGCCCCCGTTCAGACGCTCGTTAACTTCACTGAGCAGTGGCAGAACGGCGCGTCGGGCTTCAGGCGTTTTGTAGAAATTATGGATATTCCCGAGGAGGAAGACGCCCCCGACGCAGTCGATATGGGCTGTGCCGAGGGCGACATTGAGCTACGCGATATTTGCTTTTCTTACACCGAAAACGACGAAAAGGGCGTGCTTGACCATATTTCGCTAAGTATTCCAAAAGGTACGAAAATCGCGCTTGTAGGCCCGTCAGGCGGCGGAAAGACTACAATTTGCCATCTTATACCGAGCTTTTACAAGCTCGACGAAAACAGCGGCAGCATACTTATTGACGGAAAAGATATCAGGACGCTGACAATGGACTCTGTTCGCCGAAACATCGGAATTGTACAGCAGGACGTATTCCTCTTTTCGGGCACTATTCGCGACAACATAAAATACGGACGTCTTGACGCGAGCGATGACGAGATAATCGAAGCGTCAAAAAACGCAAATATGCACGACTTCGTTATGAGCCTTCCCGACGGTTACGACACGGAAATAGGCGAGCGCGGAATTAAGCTGTCAGGCGGTCAGAAGCAGCGTATTTCAATCGCAAGAGTGTTCCTTAAAAATCCTGCAATCCTCATTCTTGATGAGGCGACAAGCGCGCTTGACAACACAACCGAGGTGCTTATTCAGCAGGCGCTTGACGAGCTGTGCAAGGGCAGAACGACGCTCGTTGTGGCACACCGCCTTTCGACAATCAGAAATGCCGACACGATAGCCGTTGTGACCGACGGAAAAATCACCGAGCGCGGCACTCACGAGGAGCTTATTGCAAAGGGCGGAACGTACAAATCGCTTTACGAATTACAGTTTCGCGAGGACTAAAAGACATAAAAAAGCACGGAGCAGACGCTCCGTGTTTTCATTTTGCTCTGATTAATAATTTTCTGCGTTAACCTCAAAGTAAGCCTTCGGGTGAGCGCAAACGGGACAGATTTCGGGTGCCTTTGTGCCGACGATAATATGGCCGCAGTTTCTGCACTCCCAAACCTTGACCTCGCTTTTTTCAAATACCTGCTGCATTTCCACGTTTTCAAGAAGCTTTCTGTAACGCTCCTCGTGGTGCTTTTCGATAGCGGCAACCATACGGAATTTGTGAGCAAGCGCCGTGAAACCCTCTTCCTCGGCAGTTTTTGCAAAGCCCTCGTACATATCGGTCCACTCATAGTTTTCGCCCTCAGCGGCAGCCTGGAGGTTCTGAGCCGTATCGCCGATACCCTCAAGCTCCTTAAACCACATTTTTGCGTGTTCCTTTTCGTTGTCAGCTGTTTTTAAGAAGAGTGCGGCAATCTGCTCGAAGCCCTCTTTTTTCGCCTTTGAAGCAAAATATGTGTACTTGTTTCTTGCCTCAGACTCGCCCGAAAAGGCTGCTCTTAAGTTTTGTTCGGTTTTTGTGCCTGCATACTTGTTTGCCATGGTAATTCCTCCTTTTGTTTTATTATGAACACAAACAGGTTCGTTCATACCTTTATTATTACAAAGCCTCCACAGTAGTGCGAAGGCTTTGCTGATTTATTTAACTTTTACCGCTGATTTGTTTGAAAATTCGCCCTGATAATCCTTGCCTGCCTTTTTCTTTACGGAACGAACACGGAAATAATACTTCTTGCCCTTTTTCAGCTTCTTAACTGTATAAGAGGTCTTTGATTTTGGCGAAACAGTAATCCTCTTGTTGTTGTTCATATCCTTGTTATCGGCATATTCAATTATATAATAATTGGCGTTATTATCACGGTTCCACTTCAGCGTAACAGCCTTTTTCTTTGCGGTAGCCTTGGTGATTTTTTCCTTAAAATAATATCTGTAGCTTGTTGTGGAATAATCACCGCGCTCCCATTTGCCCTGCGCGTTCTTTTTGTAAGCAGAGAACTTAAACTCATAAAGACCGTTATTCTTCAGGTTTTTGAGAGTATATTCAGTTTTGCCCTTTGTCCACGCTTTTTTCCACTTCTTAGCGCCCTGCTTGCGGTACATAATTCTGTAGTTCTGCGCGCCGCTTACGGGGCTGAAGTAGATATAAAGCTGCTTTTTCTTTGAATAAGAAATCGTGTGAATTTTTGAAGGCTTTTTGATGCTCTTGTTTACAACGGCGTTATCCGCCTCCTTTTCGGTTGGCGTAACCTCTGCAAGCGTCAGCTTTGCTATCGCCTCGTCGCGCGTCGCGCCGCAAACGGTACAGGTAAACGTACGCTTACCCTCAGCAAGGACTGTAGGCTCCTGAGTAACCTTGCCGTCGTCCCACTTGTGACCGAGAGCATCAACAACCTGCTGTGCCGTAAGGATTTCTCCGCAGCGCGAGCACTTAACGCCGCTTGTCAGTCCTGTTTCGGTACAGGTAGGTGCAAGAGCAGCAACGCTTTCTTCAATATGACCGAGCGCAGGAATTGTGTGCGGCGTTCTTGAAGTTTCGTCGCCGCAGACTGAACAGTATGTCACTTCGTCGTAAGAGCCATCCGTCAGGCACTTTGCGTCAACTTCGTTTTCGCGTACGGGCTCGCCGTCGGTATGACCTGGTGCGGTGATAGTACGCTGTGTTCTTGACTGCTCTTCCTTGCAGACTGTGCAGTAAACTACTTCGTCATAAGAGCCGTCAATCGTACAGGTTGCCGCTACTTCGTTTTCAATTACAGGTGCGCCGTTTGTATGACCGAGCGGGTTGATATCTGCTCCGCCCTTTGTTTCATATTCTTCACAACGGGTACAGTTTCTTCTTTCAACTGCCGTCTTGCCCTTGTTTGTGCAGGTTGGCTTAACTTCTTCCTCT
>JAFWKC010000130.1 GCA_017514345.1 Eubacterium sp. | reverse complement strand
TGCTGATATGGGCAGTCTGCAGCTCAAGGTCTGGAAAGATATTATTGAGAAGCGAAGATTTACCTACACCCGTATTACCGCAAAAGGCGGAAATTTTGCCCTTTAATAGCTCAGAAATCTCGTTTGAGCCCTTTCCAGTTGAGTTATCACAAATGATTACCTTAAATCCTGCCTTTTTATATAACTTTTCAAAAGGCTCAAATCCAGTATCAAGGTCAGTTTTTGTAATAACGATAATCGGCTCAATATTCTTGTATTCCGCAACAGCAATCATTTTGTCAATAATCAGCGTATTTAGCTTTGGCTCAACTATTGACGAAATAATAAACAGCTGGTCAAGATTAGCAAGTGGAGGTCTTACAAGCTCATTTTTGCGAGGCAAAATCTTTTCAATTCTGTTTTCTGCACCGTCATTTTCGTTGACAGATATTTCTACAATATCGCCGACAAGAGGTGAAATTCCCTGCTTTCTGAAATTGCCCCTTGCTTTACTTTCATAAATGACATCATCGGCGTCTACATAGTAGAAGCCGCCGATGCCTTTAACAATTCGTCCTGTTGTCATATAATTCGATTATTGTCCTGATACAGTTGTTGATTCAGGAGCTTCGGTAGTTTTTTCAGTAGTTGCCGCAGTCGTTGTTTCCTTATTATAACCAAAGCTGCTGAAATCTATTGTGAATTTCTGGTTATTCTTGCCGTTTGTTGATTTTGTATCAGTAGCGCCAAGCTTTTTAAGGTTAACAACAATGTTCTGCGATTTATCAGCAGCGCTTGAAATGCTTATAATCTCCTTCTTGCCGTTCAGAGTGACGGTCTGGTTGAGGAAGGTTTCTCCGTCAACCTTAACGCTGAGAGTATCAGTAGCATATTCGCCCTTTTCGTCGATACACTTAGGAAGATTTACTGTAACAGATATTTTGAGCTGTTTTTCAGTTGTTGATGTCGTTTCACCTGATGAAATGATAACCTTAATAGAGTCGTTCTCATTCGCCTTCTGACCTGCTGCAGGCTGCTGAGAAATAACTGTACCCTTAGCAATTGCGCTGTCCTGAGTTACAAACGAAATGTTAGTAAATCCGTACTTTTCAAGGAAAGCTCTTGCGCCGCTCTGAGAAAGACCGTAAACGTCAGGAACTACGAGCGACTTAATTACAGTTGTAGACGGTCCGCTTGAAATATAGATTGATACTTCCGTATCGCTGCCAACAACGGTACCAGCTTTCGGGTTTGTATAAACAACAAGGCCTTCTTCAACAGTTTCGCTTGAAACGGTAAGCACCTTATAATTAGTAAGCTTGTTTTGCTCAAACTTTTCCTTTGCCTGAGATTCTGAATACCCGTATACGTTAGGAACGTTTAAATCGTCGGCAGAAACAGAAACCGTAAGAATTACCTTTGAGCCTTTCTGTACCTTAGTTCCAGCTTCTGGCTTCTGAGAAAGCACTATACCAGGCTCCTGTGTATCAGATTTTTCCGTTTCCTGTACGAATTCATAATCATAAGCGTTATTTGAGATTATCTCATCATAAGATGCGCCTACAAAGTTTTCAAGCTTAACGGTGGTTTTGTTAACGTTATTAGTAACAAACATAACAAGAAGCACCATTGCCGCAGCCAATACGATAATACCAATAATGGTAGCGGTAACAATCTTCTTCTTTCTGTCTGGGTCCTCGAATTCCTCTTCATCATCAACGATTTCATTTTGAGGAACTGTTCCCATCTGAGCTTTCGGAACAACTCGTGTCGGATTTACGTCAACTTTAGATACGTAATTAAACGTAACGTCAGGATTTTTAATGATTTCCTCGATATCAAGAAGCATTTCTGTTGCAGTCTGATATCTGTCAAGAGGATTTTTCTGCATAGCATGTACGCAAATCTGTTCAAGACCGACTGGAATATCAGCATTGATGTCCGTAAGCTTCTTTGCGTCAGCCTGAAGTTGCATTAAAGCAACAGATACGGCGCTGTCAGCTTCAAACGGAACAGTTCCAGCAAGCATTTCATAAAGAACTACACCGAGTGAGTAAATATCAGCCTTCTCGTCTGTAAATTCACCCTTAGCCTGCTCTGGTGCAATATAATGAACAGAGCCGATAGCTTGCTCAGTAAGAGTCTTTGTTTCACTTCTTGAAAAACGCGCAATACCAAAGTCTGTTACCTTAATATCACCGTTTGAAAGAAGAATAATATTCTGAGGCTTGATATCACGGTGAACGATGCCCTTGTCGTGCGCGTGCTGAACAGCCTTTAAAATCTGCGTCATAAAATACAAAGCGTCGTTCCACGTAATCGCGCCCTGCTTGTTGATATACTCCTTAAGAGTAATACCGTCAATATATTCCATAACGATATACTGAAGCTTTTCGCCAAAATTAACGTCATACACCTTTACGATATTCGGGTGTGACAGAAGAGCGATAGCCTTAGATTCGTTTTTAAATCTTCTTTTGAATTCCTCGTTGCCAACAAATTCATCCTTGAGAATTTTTACAGCAACAATTCTGTCATCAACGTTGTCATATGCCTTGTAAACGACTGACATTCCGCCAACGCCGATAATTTCCTGAACTTCATATCTGCCGTCTAATCTTTTTCCAACATAATTATCCATACTTACAACTACACTCCAAAATTAGTTTGCTATTGCTACAACGGTAATGTTATCGCCGCCGCCGTTGTTATTTGCTTTTTTGACAAGTCTGTCCGCAAATGCGTAGTACTGACCGTCGTTTATTTCTTCTAACAGCTCATCCTTTGAAACGTATTTTGATAAACCGTCCGTACAAAGAATAAGCGTTTCGTTTTCATTAAGATACGCTTCGGCAAAGTCAATTTCTATCGATTTATCTGTGCCCACAGCGCGTGTGATAAGGTTTCTGTTAGGATGAGTTTCAGCCTCGTCCTCGGTAATCTTGCCCTGACTGATTAAATCCTGTACAACAGAATGGTCCGTGGTGATTTGATTAATCTGGTCCTTAGATGCGATATAAGCTCTGCTATCGCCTGCGTGAGCAATAAATACACTGTTTCCTCTGACGATTGCACATACAACTGTTGTGCCCATTCCAGTAAGCTCGCTATGTGCGTCAGCCATATCGTAAACCTCAAGATTTGCGGCAGTAATAGCAGAATCAAGCAGATTTTTTATAGATGCGTCGCGCATTTTTGCATTATAACAAGAGGTTATCTTGTCGCTGATAACCTTAACTGCAAGCGCAGACGCAATATCGCCGCCTGAATATCCGCCCATTCCGTCACAAACAACGGCCCAAACTACCTCATCAGGTAATTCGCCGACTGCATATGCGTCCTGGTTGTTTTCTCTAATTCGACCTTTGTCAGTTTTTGCAACTATTTTCAAATCAGTCACCACTTTTCTTCTTTCTGCGGAGCTGTCCGCAGGAAGCGTTTATATCCTTACCTAAAGTCCGTCTTATTGTAGCATTAATTCCATATGATTTCAAGACATCTTTAAAATTATTAACAGCTTTATCACTTGAACGTACGTTTCCGCGTTCTTCAACATCGTTGACTGGAATCAAATTGACGTGACAAATGAATCCTTTGAGCTTAGATGCAAGCTCTTCAGCGCATTCTGTTGTATCGTTTACTCCGTTAATCAGCGTATATTCAAACGATACTCTGCGCGAGGTTTGTTCTGCGTATGATTTACAAGCCTTAATCACTTCATCAACGCTCCATCTGTCATTTACTGGCATAATTCTTGAACGCATATCATCGTTTGGAGCGTGAAGTGACAGCGTAAGCGTTACTGGAAGCTTTTCGTTAATCAAATCGTATATTTTCGGCACAATACCACACGTTGAAACAGTAACGTCACGAAGTGAAATGTTAAGTCCTCTGTCGTCGTTGACAGTTCTGAGGAACTTAATAACGTTATCAAAATTATCAAGAGGCTCGCCGATGCCCATAAGCACGATATGTGAAATTCTTACACCTAAATCACGTTGAGCAGTATGTATCTGGCTTTCCATTTCACCTGACAGCAGATTTCTTTTGAAGCCTGCAAGCGTTGAAGCACAGAACTTACAGCCCATTTTACATCCGATCTGGCTTGAAATACAGATAGTGTACCCGTACTTATATTTCATAACAACGGCTTCAATATATTCGCCATCGTGAAGTCTTAAAAGATATTTTACAGTTTCATCGAGCTTAGAAACGTACTTTTCTTCAATCTCACAGGAAGATATAAAGTATTTTTCATCAAGCTGAGCCCGTAAATCTTTAGAAAGATTTGTCATTTCATCAAACGACGAAACGCCGTTTTTATGAAGCCAAGAATATATCTGTTCTGCGCGGTATCTTGGCAAATTTAACGTTGATAATTCCTCTGACAGCTCGTCAAAGGACAATGATTTAATATCAGTCATTTTTCTTTTCCATTACAGCATAGTAAAAACCGTCGCCGCCGTCAGATGACGGGAACTCCGTTTTGCTGTATTTAAGGCTGTAACAACTGTTTTCTG
>JAFWKC010000129.1 GCA_017514345.1 Eubacterium sp. | reverse complement strand
CTTCCATGTAAGCTTAATCGTATTAACGCTCTTCACGGTGTTCTTGATGCTGATAACCTTTTCAGGTGCAGCAGTCATATCAACACCGTCGCAGGATTTGCCGACGTAATCAACGGAATTAATCGTCTTGATAGGACCGACTCTTACCTTAACCGTTTCGCCTGGGCTGAGTCCCGTGATAGAAAAGTAAGTGTTCTTAGTGTCCTTGTAAGTCTTCCACTTGTTATTTTTGTACGTCTGAACGCGGTATCTCGTTGCGTCGGGGTGAGCGTCCCACTTGAACGATACGCTCGTAGTCGTCTGACCTGTAAGCGTAAGGTTTTCTACCTTTGTAGGAACGATTTTGAAGCTCTGAACCCATACTCCTGCTTCGGCATAATCGTTAATTCCCGTTATGGTTATCTTTGCAGTACCGATTTTGATATTGTCGCTGAATACAACCGTGTAATCCTTGTCCTTTACAAGCTCCTTGCCCTGATAGTAAAGGGTGAATTTCGGTGTAACCTCCGAGCCCGTGTACGCCTGGTCTTTAATCGTTGACATAGCAAACTGGCTGCCGTTCATCTTGGCGTCCATAAGCTCTCTGTAAAGGAAGTTACAGTCAACGTCGTAATACTTTGAGCCATCAGTATTGTCGCCCTTTTCAAGATGCACGCCGTAAACCTGACCTTTTGAGGAATACTGCCACATTTCATAATCGCCAGTAAAGCCTGTTGCGGCATACTTACCAGTGCTTGAGTTTTTGCTTGTGTAGTGAGCGTTCCAGATTGAAATGTCCTTGTTAATATCATTGATATTATATTTGTTATTAAGAAAATCCGTGCTTGAATAAAGACCTGGAACGTAGCCTGCGTTTTTGATAACCTCGCAAAAGGCGTTAACGTTTGCAGTCATCATAGCCTTTGTAACGGTTCCGTTTTTCCACGCTACGTCAAGTCTGCCGTCAGATACGTCAGCAAATTCATAGTCATAATAAACAGGCAAATCCATCTTTTGGTCGCGGATTTTATCAAGCATATAATTTGCTTCTGCAGCAGCCTCGGTCGTGTTGAGAGCCTGAGAATAGAAATACGTTCCCACCTCAAGACCTGCCGCCTTTGCAGACGCATAGAACTCGTCGTATTTTGTATCGTAAACGAGCTTAGCCGATTCGCCGTAGCCGCGATAGCCGACGCGGAGTATTACGTACTTAACGCCCTGTGCCGCGAGCTTTGCGAAATCAACAGTACCGTTGTGATACGAAAGGTCAAGTCCGTGAACGATAGTGTAGTTTTGCATTTTTTCCTGCTGAAGATACGTTCCCTTAACGTAGGGGCTGTACGTTTCCGTTTCAGCATATGCAGTAATCGGAAACTGTAAAAGCATTATTACTGCAAGAATTAATGAAATGAATTTAATTTTTTTCATATCCTGTACCTCACTTATACCAATAGTTTGTATCAACGTATTTTGAGCTTACGCCCTTGCAGCTTCCTTTTTCGGAGTATTGCCATATGTCAAAGCTGCCTTTGTATTTCATTTTTTTGTTGTAATCTGCAACCCAGATTATTGTGCCGTCAACAAGCTTTTTCGGTGAAAGCTGGTTTTTGTAAATGTTTGACGACGCGTACAGCGCAGGAGTGTAGCCCGCTTCCTTAACAGTTCTGCAAAAGGCGTTGATTACGTTCATACGCTCCTTTTTGCTCAGCTTTGCGTCAGAAAGCCTGCCGACCTGCTTGCCGTCCTTTGTGGCATATTCAAAATCAATTACGATAGGAAGCTGAATATTGTAGCTTTTAACCTGTCTGATAGCGAGCTTCGCCTCTTCCTCGGCTTCCTTTTCGTTAACAGCCTGCGAATAAACGTAAACGCCGAAGGGGATTTTTGCCTTTTCGGCATTTTTTAAATTGTATTCGGCGCGCTTATCCTTTAGCAGTATGCCGTCGCCGTACGTTCTGTAGCCTACTCTTATAAAAGCGAAATCAACTTCCTTTGCAACCGTTTTCCATTCGATTTTTCCGTTGTGCGACGATACGTCAATGCCGTAAGCCTTGTCCTTGTCGAATTCATATAGGTCGTGTGTGCGGTTTTTTGTACTGCTTGCAAGGATAATTCCGAAGGTTCCTGCAATAAGAACTGCAATAACGGTCACAAGTGCAATTAACTGTTTTTTATTTAGTTTTTTACTGCAAGTTTTCTTTTTTGCAGTTTTTTTCTTATTTGAAGCCATTGTTCTTGTCCCTTTATACAGATAGTATTCTATATATAATTTCGATAATTGTCAACAATATGAGCGTATTTTTAATAATATTAACAAAATATTCTAATAATTATCTTTAAAATCTACCATATTTATGGTATAATACTACTCAATATGAAATTTATAGGTGAAATGATGAAAAAAACTGTCAGCTTACTTTTAGCTTTAATAATATTACTTGTTCCGTTTTCTGCTTACGCTTCGGGCAATACGGTCCTTACGGTAAATAACGGCGACGTATCCCACGCCGTCAGTCCTACGCTTTACGGCGCGTTTATTGAGGACTTGTCGTACGCCTGCGACGGCGGACTCGTTGCAAATCTCGTTAATAACGGCTCCTTTGAGGACGGCAACAAGCCTGAAAACGCGTGGTACTTTGATAACATCCAGGCGGTGCTGTCGACTGACGACGCTATGAACGCTTCTAATCCGTCTTATGAAACGCTGATTGCAGACGGCAGGGGACGAATTGAAAACATCGGTTTTACAGAGCTGTACAAATACAAAACGTATGAATACGACGCCAAGAAAGCCGACAAATCCTCGATGAGCTTTGTTAAGGGCGCGGATTATGACTTTTCCTGTTATGTGAAAAATATTGATTTTGAAGGCACGATAGGTGTGTATCTAAACTCAAAGAGCAATACGGGCGATATCATTCAGCTTGCAATTAACGGTATCGGCAATACCGAGTGGTCTAAGCTTTCTGCGACGCTTCATTCAAAGGGAACGGAGGACGGCTCGCTCGTTATCGTTATCGACGGCAAGGGCTCGCTTAAGCTCGATTTTGTGTCCCTCGTTCCACAGGACAGCTACGGCTACAGCAACGACGAGTGGAAATACGTCAAGCTCAGAAGCGATATGGTCGAAGCGCTGAAAAACTTAAAGCCGTCGTTTATACGTTTTCCAGGCGGCTGTCTTGCCGAGGGTGCCTCACTTGACAATCTTTATTCCTGGAAGGACACTATCGGCTCGCCAGAGCAGCGTAAGCAAAGCACAAATCTATGGGCTGACCCTGATAACGGAAGATATTACGTCAATACTAATTCAATGGGGTATCACGAATATTTTCAGCTGTGCGAGGATTTGGGCGCACAGGCTGTTCCCGTTGTTAACGCAGGAATAACGTGTCAGGGGCGAAACGGCTACGGCGACCTGCTCGTTGCAAAGCGCAAGATGAATATGACCGACGAAGCGTGGAATTCGTACCTTATTGACGAGCGCGGCTTTGACAAAAACGATAAGCAAGGAATTGAGGATTATACAAATTATATCAATTCCTTTGGAATAAAATCTGACAAGGATTACGAAAAGAAGCTCGATGAAATTGCGCTCAGACCTGGAACGTCGGCGTTCAAAAACTACGTTCAGGACGTGCTTGACCTTATTGAGTACGCAAACGCCGAAGCAACAACGTCTTACTGGGGCTCGCTCAGAGCCGCTAACGGCCACGAGGAGCCGTTTGATATAAAGTATCTTGCTATCGGAAACGAAAACGTGGGCGACGTGTATTTCAGAAATCTAAGCGCGATTTACAAGGCTGTACACAAAAAATATCCAAAGCTGAAAATCGTAGTTTCTGCAGGCTCGTCAACCGAGGGCAGCGACTTTGAAAACTCATGGAGCGAAATAAAAAGCGGCTACAAGTCGTCGCTTGCCGACGAGCATTATTACGTCAGCGATAACTGGCTGATTGAAAACACGCACCGTTACGACAGCTATGACCGCGAAAGCGCAGGCGTTCTGCTTGGCGAATACGGCGCAGTCAGCGAAGGCTTCGGAACGATGATTACGAAAACGAATATGCGTACTGCGGCTGCCGTGGGCGCGTATATGACGGGGCTTGAACGCAACAGCGATGCCGTAAAAATGTCCTGTATGGCGCCGACCTTTGCAAAGGTGAACGCAAACTGCTGGGACAGAAATCTTATCTGGTTTGATTCGCATAGTATTGCGCAGTCGGCTGATTACTACACTCAGCTTCTTTTTGCAAATAATATCGGCACGAAATACGTCAACGCTTCGCTTAATGAGGAAAGCGACAAGCTGTTCCACAGCGTAACCGTAGACGAGGGCAAGGAAACGCTATATATCAAGCTCGTAAATACGGGCAGCAGCGAAAAGGTTACAATTCAGCTCAACGGCTTTGAAGCACAAAGCGCGTCGCTGCAGAAGCTTTCACACAAGTATAAGTCAGCTTCAAACGAAATCGGAAAGCAGCGTGTCGCTCCTGAGGAAAAGGAGCTGAAGCTTGAAAACGGCGCAATAACCCTTACTGCCGAGAGCAACAGCGTTAACGTAATTCGCGTGGCGTACGGCAACAACACGGGCGATAACTTCTATCATTTTCCCGATACGCTTGACGTAAAAACGAGCGCGTATATACCCGTTATCGGTATTGTTGCAATCCTCATAATTTCTGTCTGTCTTTTTGTCGGTATGGCAATTGGATATATAATTTACAAAAAAATTCTTGCAGGACGCAAGAAGGATTAAGGAGAAGGTATTATGAAAAAACCTGTATTAATCGGAATAATCGTGGCTGTTGTTATAGTCGTTGCTGGCGTTGCAGGGTATGTTATTACACAAAGCGACAAGGAAACTACTACTCAGCCGACAAGCGCTTCTGAAACGGAGTCAAGCTCAGTCAGCGATACTACTGCTGCTGTAACCGAAGCTACTACTGCCGAAAGCACGACTGCCGCTTCAACCCAGGCTTCGACTGACGCGTCTACAACTGCCGCTAAGAGCCAGATTGACAGCGTTGCATTAAAGAAAGGCTATTACTATTATTACAACGACGATGAAACAAGCTGTATCGTTCTTAAGTTCAAGAAGAACAACTCAGTTGACATCGCGTATCTTGAGCAGATTAATATTATCGACGAGGACCCTCAGTATTTCAAGGGTACGTTCAAGTATACGGTTGAAGGCTCGAACGTTGTTATCAAAAACCTTCCGAGCGATATCGGCAAAAGCGAGTTAGTACTGACGCAGAACAAAGGCAAGCTTTACAGAAACGGCAAAGATGCTCTTGAAACACACGACGACCTTAAGGTTTCATACGCGTCAAAGCACTTTGGAGCATAATGAATCAATTTTCAAGATTTGAACTGCTGACGGGCGCCGAAAGCCTCAGCAAAATACAAAACAGCCGCGTTGCCGTGTTTGGTATCGGCGGCGTGGGCGGTTATGCCGTTGAAGCGCTTGTGCGTTGCGGCGTAGGTACGCTTGATATTATTGATAACGATACCGTAAGCCTGACTAATCTTAACCGTCAGCTTATCGCGCTTCACTCGACGATTGGAAAAAGCAAGGTCGAGGTTATGAAGGAGCGTATTCTCGATATCAATCCCGACTGCACGGTAAACGCGTACGAGCTGTTTTTCGGCGAGGATACTGAGGATAAGTTTGATTTTTCACAGTATGATTACGTCGTTGACGCGATTGATACCGTTACGGCAAAAATTCGCCTTATCGAGCGTTGCGTCGAATGCGGCACGCCGATTATCTCGTCGATGGGTACGGGCAACAAGCTCGACCCGTCAAGGCTCGAGGTCTGCGACCTTGCAAAAACGCAGAACGACGGGCTTGCGCGCGTAATGCGAAAGGAGCTTTCAAAGCGCGGAATTAAGCACCTGACGGTAGTGTATTCCAACGAAACTGCAGTAAAGGTTGATATGGAAAAAATCTCCGATTTGCTGAGCGAGGAGGACCTGCAAAAACGCACCGTTCCTGCCTCGACCGCTTTCGTTCCGCCGAGCGCGGGACTGCTCTTAGCCTCTAAGGTTGTATGCGACTTAGGGGGTGTTGAAAACGAGTAGACAGCTTACCGACGCTCAGCTGATTGAGCGCTCAATCATAAAAACTTACCGAAAAGAAATATGGAATCCCTTTATCAAGGGCGTGAAGAATTATCAGCTCGTTAACGAGGGCGACAGGATTGCCGTGTGCATTTCTGGCGGCAAGGACAGTATGCTTATGGCTAAGCTTCTTCAGCAGCTAAAGCGCATAAGCGACACGAATTTTGAGCTTACGTTTCTCGTTATGGATCCTGGCTACAATCCTGAAAACAGACAGCGTATCGAGGATAACGCAAAGCGTCTGAACATCCCGATTACAGTATTTGAAAGCAGGATTTTCGACGTTGCGAACAGCGTTGACGAGGGCTCGCCGTGCTATCTTTGCGCGCGGATGCGCCGCGGTCATCTTTACGCCAAGGCAAAGGAGCTCGGGTGTAACAAAATCGCACTCGGACATCACTTTACGGACGTTATCGAAACGACGCTGCTCGGTATGTTTTACGGCTCACAGATACAGGCGATGCTGCCTAAGCTTCACTCGACGAATTTTGAGGGAATGGAGCTTATCCGTCCAATGTACTGCGTGCGTGAGGACGATATTATCAGGTGGGCTAAGCATAATGATTTGCACTTTATACAGTGTGCCTGCCGCTTCACCGAATCGTATACAAACAGCGTTGACGGCATAGGCGAAAGCAAGCGTCAGGAAATAAAAATGCTTATCAGGGAGCTTCGCAAAACGAACCCCGATATCGAGCATAATATCTTCAAAAGCATACACGCCGTGTGCCTTGACACAATGCTCGGCTACAAGCAAAAGGGCGAATATCACTCATTTTTGGATACGTATTAATACTGTATCTCTGAACACCAAATAATAATATGGGTATGGGCGAAGCCCATCTTAAACTGAATACTGAATACTGTTTTCTGCGAAGGAGAAAATTAATGAATATCTGGCATGACATTTCACCGAAAAGAATAAAAAAAGACCGCTTTTATGCAGTTATCGAAATCTCGAAGGGCGGCAAGAACAAGTATGAGCTTGACAAGGAAACGGGTATGCTAAAGCTCGACAGAGTTTTGTTCACGTCAACTCATTATCCTGCGAACTACGGCTTCATACCGCGTACATATGCAAGTGATAACGACCCGCTTGACGTGCTCGTTCTGTGCAGCGAAACAATCCAGCCGATGACGATTGTTGAGTGCACGCCGATAGGAGTACTCATTATGGAGGACAGCGGCGCAAGGGATGAAAAAATCATCGCAGTTCCCGTTAACGACCCGAACTATAACGGCTACTCTAATATTGACCAGCTTCCCGTTCACCGCTTTGACGAAATCAAGCATTTCTTCGAGGTGTACAAGTCGCTTGAGCACGAAAAGGCTACCTCAGTTACCGAGGTTCAGCCGCGCGACGTTGCCGAGGGAATTATCGAAGCTTGTATCGAAAGCTATATTGAAAAGTTTCAGATGTAATCTGACGGAAGCTTAATAAAACAGTTGCTTTTTTATTTGAAACTATGTATAATGAATGAGAAATTAATAATTATTTAAAGGAGAATTATTTATGGCTAAAAAGTATTATTGTCCCGTATGCGGATACGAAAGCGACGAGCCTATTGATGAGTGTCCAATCTGCCACGCAAAGATGGCTGTAAGAGAGAACACAGAAGAAATGACATGGGCTGCTGAGCACGTTGTTGGAATTATCGACGGCGTTGACGAGGAAATCGTTCAGGGCCTTCGCGACAACTTCAACGGCGAATGCAGCGAGGTTGGTATGTACCTTGCTATGTCGCGCGTAGCTTTTAGGGAGGGCTATCCAGAAATCGGTCTTTACTGGGAAAAGGCTGCTTATGAGGAAGCAGACCACGCTGCAAGATTTGCAGAAATGCTCGGCGAGGTTCTCACCGACAGCACAAAGAAAAACCTCGAAATGCGCGTTGCTGCTGAAAACGGCGCAACACAGGGCAAAACCGACCTTGCTAAGAAGGCAAAGGCTCAGGGTCTTGACGCTATCCACGACAGCGTTCACGAAATGGCACGCGACGAAGCAAGACACGGTCAGGCATTTGAGGGACTTCTCAAGAGATATTTCGGTTAATAAAACTACATAGTTACAAAAAGGAGCTCAGTAGTGTCTTGCTACCGAGCTCCGAATTTTTGCCGCAGGCAAAAAGCTCGGGAGAAACAGTCCGGGGGGACTGTTTCGTCAGCGAGGCGGCGTCCGTTGAGTAACTGCAACCGCTCCCGTCGGGAGCCGCACAAAGTAAAACGATAACAAAAGCTTTCAAAGGTCTTTTAGACCGCTATTTCGGCTAATAAACAAATTACCTCTCACGGAAATCCGTGAGAGGTTTTTTTATGCCCAATTAATCTGGGGTTTAATATTATGTTCTGCACAATCGGTTAAATAGAGATTGATGAGGGTCTGATAGGGTATTCCGTTTTGAGCGGATAACGCCTTAAAGTATTCAATAGTGTCGTTATCAATGTTAATTGTAATTTGTTTTTTCAGCCTTTTCGTATATGGATTTTTTCTCGGATTTAGATTTTTAATATCGTATTCTTCTCTCATTTTAACGCACCTCCTATATCTTCAGTATATACTTTTGTTTCGTTTTTAGTTGCTTTTCTTGCGGATATAATTCTGATAACGTTATCGTTGTCACGATAACAATGGCTAACGATACAGAGCTTTTCTGTTTGCGATATACCTAAAATCAAAAACCTTTCTTCAAATTTCGAGTGGTCGGGGTCATCAAACAGAATGGCATTGTCATCATAAAATACCGTTTTTGCTTCCTCAAAGGAAATCTTATGCTTTTTCTTATTCAATTCATTTTTATTATTATCCCATTCAAATCTTATCATATCCATAATTATATTATAATTATTTAATAATTGTTTGTCAAGCGTTTCTATCAATTTTGGTTGCGACCGTCAGGGGTGACGGTCTGACTCTCGTCGTCGTAGTTATTCCGCTTTTTAGATTCGTATTTTGTTTCGATTGCTTTTATAAAATCG
>JAFWKC010000009.1 GCA_017514345.1 Eubacterium sp. | reverse complement strand
GACACCTCGTAGCCGCAGGCTACTCCTTGAGCCTTGAGTCTTGCGCCAACGGCGCTCCTAAATTGATTAATTCTTTAAAACGAAAGGGTGTGGGCATCGCCCGCCCGACACCTCGTAGCCGCAGGCTACTCCTTGAGCCTTGAGCCTTGCGCCAACGGCGCTCCTTTAAATCTCTGATTTAATATCCTCTAATGCACGTGCGAGCTGGTCGGGGCAGGAAGTGCCCTTAAAATTACAGTCAATTCCTTTGAGCGTTGCGATTACATCGTCAATTTTCTGTCCTTTGACGAGCGCGCCGATGCCCTTCAGGTTTCCGTTGCAGCCGCCAAGGAACGATACGCTGTTAATAGTATTGTCCTTTTCGTTAATATCGATTGTAATTTCACGCGAGCAAACGCCCTGAGTGCCGTATTTGAATTCCATAATTTGTACCTCATTATACTATATCTATACTATTATACATACAAATCCACAATATTTCAACAACAAATTGTGAATTTTTGCTGTCGGGTATTCGTAGCGCACTTGAATGCAAACAAAAAAGGTGACTGTAATCAGTCACCCTTTTGTTTATGGATTGTAAAGCTAAATTACTTAAGCTCAACAGTAGCGCCAGCCTCTTCAAGCTTAGCCTTGAGAGCCTCAGCGTCAGCTGCAGGCATTGCTTCCTTAACTGTTGAAGGAGCACCGTCAACAAGCTCCTTAGCCTCCTTAAGGCCAAGACCTGTTGCTTCACGAACTGCCTTGATAACTGCAATCTTCTGAGCGCCTGCTGATGCAAGAACTACGTCGAAGTCTGACTTTTCTTCAGCTGCTGCTGCGCCACCCTCTGCAGGTGCTGCGACTGCTACTGCTGCTGCAGCGCTTACGCCGAATTCTTCTTCTACTGCTGATACGAGCTCTGAAAGCTCAAGAACTGTGAGCTCTTTGAGAGCGTCAACAATTGCTGTAACTTTTTCTGTTGCCATTTTTCTTTCCTCCGTAAAAATTAATTTAGATAAATTTCAAATTATTCTGCTGATTCCTCAGCCGCTGCTTCTGCAGGAGCTTCCTCTGCTGCTGGAGCCTCCTCTGCGGGAGCTTCCTCAGTTGGCTTTGCCTCTTCCTCTGCAGGAGCTGTTTCTGCTGGTGCTGGAGCTTCCTCTGCAGGAGCCTCAGCCGCAGCCTCTTCTGCTGGAGCCTCTTCCTTTGCTTCTGGCTCACAAGCTTCAACGCCGCCCTTGTCTACGATAGCCTGTACACCGCGAGCGAATGCTGCGATAGGAGCGTTGAATACGCTGCAAACTGTTGCGAGAAGAACTTCTCTTGAAGGCAGCTTAGCGAGAGAAATAATCTTCGCATTGTCGATAACCTCGCCGTCAAGATAACCTGTCTTGATGTTGAAATTGTCGTGAGCCTCTGCATACTTGTTGAGTATGCGTGCTGCTGCTACGTAGTCTTCGTCGCTTGTTGCAACTGCGGTTGTGCCTTCTACTACAGAACTGTCGATTGTAAGACCTGCGTCCTCTGCTGCACGGGCAAGGATGCTGTTTTTAACTACGGTGTAGTTAACGTTAGCTTCACGGAGCTCACGGCGGAGCTTTGTGTCGTCCTCAACGTTGATACCCTTGTAATCAACGATTACGCCTGCACAGGAATTCTTCAGTCTTGCAGAAAGGTCAGCAACCTGCTGCTTTTTCTTTTCAAGAACTACTGAACTTGGCATTTACTTTACCTCCATAATTATTTGCCGCAATCTGCGGACTTGGAGCTATTCATCCATACATATAGAAAATGCATTCCCAAAGATATGGGAATGCATAACATTACATAAGTATTGCGTAATGCTCATTCCTCGGCAGGAGAGGGAAAACCCTGCTTACGCCTTGCGGCACCTGCTGTCTTTGGTTGAACAGCGTGTATATTATATATCATTATATAAGGGATGTCAACACTTTTTTTTAAAAAGAGTTGTTATTAGAGCTTTAAGTTTTTAAATTAAAACTAAAACGGACGACATTGTCGCCCGTTTATAATCTTATTCTGCGTTTGAGCCAACCTTGTTAGGATTAATCTTAATACCAGGGCCCATTGTTGAAGCAACTGCACAGGACTTGATGTACTGTCCCTTTGCTGCCTCTGGCTTAGCCTTGATGATAGCGTCAAGCAGAGCGTTGAAGTTTTCCATAAGCTTGTCTGTACCGAACGAAACCTTGCCGATAGGGCAGTGAATGATGTTCGTTTTGTCAAGACGGTATTCAATCTTACCAGCCTTAGCTTCCTGAACTGCCTTTGCAACGTCAGGTGTTACAGTACCAGCTTTTGGTGACGGCATAAGACCGCGGGGACCGAGAACCTTACCGAGTCTACCAACAAAGCCCATCATATCGGGTGATGCGATAGCTACGTCGAAGTCCATCCAGCCGCCCTGGATTTTCTGTACGAGGTCAGCGTCGCCGACTACGTCAGCACCTGCTTCCTCAGCAGCCTTAGCAAGGTCGCCCTTTGCGAATACTGCTACTCTTACGTCTTTACCTGTACCGTTTGGAAGAACTACTGCACCACGAACCTGCTGGTCAGCGTGACGTGAGTCAACGCCAAGACGAACGTGAACCTCAACGGTTTCGTCAAACTTTGCCTTTGCAGTCTGTGATACGAGGTCAAGTGCTTCCTGTGTTGTGTATAAATTAGCGCGGTCAATGAGTTTTGCGCCGTCTGTATATTTCTTTCCGTGTTTCATATAAATTACCTCCAGTGGTTAAATCGGATTTTTCCTCCCACAAGGGAATTAGTCTTCTACTACTATACCCATGCTGCGAGCTGTACCTGCTATCATTGACATAGCAGACTCAAGTGAAGCAGCGTTAAGGTCTGGCATTTTCTGCTCTGCAATCTTCTGGATATCAGCCTTTGATATTGTAGCAACCTTGTCCTTGTTCGGAACACCTGATGCCTTTTCAATACCGCAAGCCTTCTTGATAAGAACTGCTGCAGGCGGAGTCTTTGTGATGAATGTGAATGAACGGTCCTCGTATACTGTGATTACAACAGGGATGAGAAGACCTGCGTCATTCTTTGTTCTGTCATTGAATTCCTTTGTGAATGCAACGATGTTTACACCGTGCTGACCGAGTGCAGGACCAACCGGAGGCGCCGGTGTGGCTTTACCTGCAGGGATTTGAAGTTTAATTAAACCTACTACCTTTTGAGCCATAATTATTTCCTCCTAAATAATGTGGTGAATTGCGGAGATAAACGGCAAGCCGTTTCTTCCTCCCACTCATAGAATGATATAAATATCAAACTATGGTAAAATGCAGACAAGCTGCGAATTACTTAATTTAATCTTTGACCTTTTCAAGCTGGTCAAGCTCGAAATCAACAGCCGTGTCGCGTCCGAACATCGAAACGATAACCTGCACGCTGTTATTAGCGGCGTCGATAGTTTCAACTGTGCCCGAAAAGCCTTCAAGCGGACCGTCGATAACGTTTACAAGGTCGCCTACTGCATAGTTGACCTCTACTGATACCTTTTCTACGCCGAGGTTTTTGATTTCCTCCTCGGTGAGCGGAACAGGCTTGCCCTCAGGACCTACAAAGCCTGCGCAACCGCGTGTGTTGCGCACAACGTACCAGGTGTCGTCGTTCATAACCATTTTGATAAGCAGGTAAGAAGGGAATATTTTTCTTTCGTATTCCTTCTTCGTGCCGTCGTCCTTAACCTCTACTACTGTTTCCGTAGGAACAATAATTTCCTGGATAAGGTCGCCGAGGTTACGGTTTTGCACCTTGAGCTTCAGGTCGCTTGCAACCTTATTTTCGTAACCCGAAAAGGTATGAGCAACATACCATTTTGCTTCTTCCATAAAGAGCCTCCCTTAATTATTCGGCTGCCTTTGTGGTGGTTTCTGTTGTTGCAGCTGTGGTATCCTCAACTGTATTCTCTTCAAGAGCCTGAGCAGTTGTAGTTTCGCTTGCTTCCTCAGAAGCGGATGTAGCTTCCTTGTTTGAAAGGTTCTTGATACCCTTCATACCTGCGGTAAGTCCCTGGTCAATACCAAAGATTACTACACCTACGATAAGGATTACAACGAGTACAACAAGAGTGTTCTTGAATACTTCCTTTGCGCCGGGCCATACAACCTTTTTGCCTTCGCTTCTTACACTCTTGAAAAATGCTACCATTGACTTGAAGGGATTTTTGCGAGCCTTTTTATCAGACTTCTTGTCAGCCTTTTTGTTCGACTTTGTGTCGGACTTATTAGCTGACTTCTTATTCTTCTTATCTTCAGCCATTTTTCTCCCTCCGCTTACTTCGTTTCTCTGTGAAGAGTGTGCTTCTTGCAGAATGGACAATACTTGTTCATCTCAAGTCTGTCAGGTGTGTTTTTCTTGTTTTTCATTGTGTTGTAGTTGCGTTGTTTGCATTCAGTGCATGCTAAAGTTATCTTAACTCTCATATTGGCACCTCCTATGTTAATTTCGATGAAAATCTCCCTCGCTGTGACAGGGGATACAACGCATATCCTCAGTCATACGAAAATGGGCAAAAAAATAAAACCCAAAACGAGGTAAGGCAATAATACCACAAGCGGCAACATAAGTCAAGTATTTTTTATTATCAAAATCAGTTTTATTTATATATAACAATAGGACGGTAAAATTTTCTTGCATTTTTCGTCGTTTTATATTAGTATTGAGTGGAACGCATTTTATTTAGAGGTAACTTATGAACGTAGTTATTATCGGCGCAGGAGCCTCGGGCGTTGCCTGTGCCGTCAGAATAAAACAGAATAATCCCGACGCCGCGGTTACCGTGCTTGAGCATCTTGACGAGGCATGCAAAAAGATACACGCAACGGGTAACGGAAGATGTAATATCACGAACAAAAATGCCGAAGGATTTGATACGACAAGGGACTTCTTTTCCTCGCTCGGACTTGTAATGCGTGAGAGCGCTGAGGGCAGGATGTATCCGTATTCAAATCAGGCTCAAAGCGTTGTGTCGGTTATGCTTTCGGCGTGCGAAAAGCTCGGCGTTAACATCGTTTGCTCATGTAATATCAACAAGGCGGAAAAGCTTGACGGACAGTTTTTTCTGTATACTGACAAGGGCGTTTTTTCGGCTGATTTTCTTGTGCTTGCTACGGGCGGAATGGCGCAGAGCGCGCTCGGCTCGGACGGCAGCGGATATGACCTTGCAAAAGCGTTCGGGCACAGCGTTACGGAGCTTTCTCCCGCGCTTGTTCAGCTTAAATCATCAAGCAAAAACTGCCGCGTGCTTAAGGGCGTTCGCGCAAAGTGCAATGTCAAAATCGAAACGAACGGCGAAATTGTTGCCGAGAACTTCGGCGAGCTTCTTTTCACCGAGTACGGAATTTCGGGAATTGTGACTATGAACTTGTCGCAGTATATCAGCGACAAGCGCCTTAAAAGCGGCGAGGACAGATGTCACGCGATTATCGATTTTGTTCCGTCAATGAGCGAAAAAGAGCTGCTCATACACTATGAAAAATTCGGAGATTTTGAGGGAATTTTACCTCATAAGCTCTGCTGTGTTTTGAACCGTCAAACAGAAGGCGACGGCGAAAAAACGGCGAAATACATAAAAAACTGGAAGCTTATTATAACGGGAACAAAGGGCTACGATTACGCCCAGATTACAAAGGGCGGCGTGCCGCTCAGCGAGCTCAAAGAGGGCAACGAATCTGCTCTGTGCGACGGCTTGTTCATAGTCGGCGAGCTTACCGACAGTCAGTTTGAATGCGGCGGATATAACCTTAATTATGCATTTTGCAGCGGTCTGGCGGCAGCAGATACAGTTTGCAGCAAGCAGTAAGCCGTTTGCAGTTGTTAGGATATAATTATGATTAGAATTAATGAAATCAAATTATCGCTCGATGACAGCGAGGAGCTTTTGCGCCGAAAGGCGGCAAAGGCTCTTAAAATTAATGAAAAGTATATAAAAACACTTACTATTTTCAAGAAAAGCGTTGACGCGCGACGAAAGGATAACGTTCATTTCACATACAGCGTTGACGTTGAAATCGCGCTTGACGAAGTGCAGATTGTTTCAAAATGCAAGTCGAACAAGGTGCAGCTTGTAAAGCCGTATCACTATGAGCTTCCCGTTAACAACAGGGTTTCGCGCTTCAGACCGATTGTTGTCGGCTTCGGTCCTGCAGGTATGCTTGCGGGAATTATTCTGGCGGAAGCAGGACTTCGCCCGATTATTCTTGAACGCGGCAAGGACATCGACGCAAGACAGCGCGACGTTAACGAATTCTGGACTAAGGCGAAGCTTGACGAGGAGTCAAACGTTCAGTTCGGCGAGGGCGGCGCAGGCACATTTTCCGACGGAAAGCTGACTACGGGAATAAAGAGCCCGTTTATACGCAAGGTGCTTGACGAGCTTTATGAAGCAGGCGCGCCCGAGGAAATTTTGTACTCGTCAAAGCCTCACATAGGCACCGACAGGCTTGCCGTAGTTGTTAAAAATATCAGAAAAAAGATTGAACGTCTCGGCGGCGAGGTGCTTCTTGAATGTAAGCTCGAAAAGCTGCTTGTTGCAAACGGCTTCGTTCACGGCGTAAGATATATACACGGCGGCGAAAGCGTTGATATTGAAACCGACAGCGTAATTATGGCAATCGGTCACAGCGCGCGCGATACGGTTGAAATGCTTTATGAGCTTGGCGTGGAAATTCTTCAAAAGCCGTTTTCTGTCGGCGCAAGAATTGAGCATCCCCAAAGCCTTATCAACAAGGCTCAGTACGGTGAATTTGCAGGTCATCCAAAGCTCGGCGCGGCTGATTACAAGCTGTCATGTCACGGCTTGCATGAAAGGGGAGCGTACACGTTTTGTATGTGTCCCGGCGGCACGGTAGTTGCGGCGGCAAGCGAAAAAAACGGCGTTATTGTAAACGGTATGAGCTCACTTGCGCGTGATGGAGAAAATGCAAATTCGGCTCTGCTTGTCGGGATTGAGCCAAAGGATTTTCCGAGCGAGCATCCGCTTGCTGGAATATACTATCAGCGCGAAATTGAGCATCGCGCATACGAGCTTGCAGGCGGCGGATACAAGGCTCCTGCACAGCTTGTCGGCGATTTTCTTCAAAATAAAAAAAGCACCGCGCTTGGCGACGTTCAGCCGACGTATCCTATCGGTGTAACGCTGACAAATCTTGACGATTGCCTTCCCGAAAGGGTGTCGCAAACGATGAAAAGTGCAATTGTCGAAATGGATAAAAAGCTGAACGGCTTTAATCTTTACGACGCAGTTTTGACAGCGCCCGAAACGCGCTCGTCAAGCTCTGTGAGAATTGTCCGTGATGAGTTTTTACAATGTAATATAAGCGGTGTTTATCCCTGCGGCGAGGGCGCGGGATATGCGGGCGGAATAGTTTCCGCCGCAGTTGACGGTATCAAATGCGCCCACGCAGTGTTAAGCGACGAACATTAAAATGGGTGTGGGCAAAGCCCACCAACAAACTGAAAACTGAATACCGAAATACTGAATACTAAAAACGAGAGCGAATTACTCGCTCTCGTTTTTTTTCATCTGCTTTTGAAGCAGAGTAATTATTCTCACGATTACCGTTGAAAGCACAAGGTTTATTGCAAGCTCAATAAGGAAATTAATTCCTACAAAGCTCGTCAGCATAAACTTTCCTGCGTTGTCAAAGCCTGCTGCCGTTGCCCATTCGTTGATAGTCGGCAGGAAAAAGGCGATACATCCTATAAGGAAAATTCCTGTGTTTACTACGGGTGCCGTAATACCTGCTGTGATAACTGCGGCAAGTTTGTTTTTCTTTTCAAGCAGCTTGTAAACTGCTGCTGCCGCTACGCCTGCAAGCGCGCCCTTAAGAAGCACGACTGCTACTGTTCCTGCAGGACTGATAGCGAGGAACGGAGCCGCGTCACCCGAAATAAG
>JAFWKC010000128.1 GCA_017514345.1 Eubacterium sp. | reverse complement strand
CTCTTCTTTTGGCGTGATTGTAAAATACTTAATAATCCTTCTTGTAGCATACAACACTCTTACAATCATTTCATTTATAAAAACCGGAATCATTTGCGCTGATTGAAATCTTGCATCGTATCCTTCGTTGAATAATTGCAAAGCCATTTCATTAAATGATTTATCAAAGTCTGAAATTGGAATTCTCAATTTTGATTTTATTGCAACTATGTCGTTGCTCCAACTCCATAAAGGAGAGGGAATTCCCATTCCTCGACCTTTGCTTTGTGAAGAACCAGTCATATCAGAGATCAAATGACCAAACCAATTTACAAAAGCACAAAAGAATTTACTGAGAACATTATGACCTCGAAGTTCAAATTTATCACCGGTTTCTTCTAATGTTATCAACTCTCCATTGCTAATAAAATCGGATATTGGACCAAATTTGTCGCCAAATTGATCAAGTACCGAAAAAAACAGACCAAGCAAGGTCGGATTATGTCCAAGTGATTTGAAATGATGATTTCTCGGAGTAATATCAAATACTTCTTTTGCCGCCCCATGTATAACACTTTGATCGTATGGAATTTTAAACTTTTGCTCCAAATACTTTATAGCTGATAATAGCGTATTGTCATCAGCATTCTTCCAACCACATAATTTTGCAAAATCTTTAGTGCGATTTCCAAACCAATTATCTGTAATATCGCCTATAGGGGTTTCACCGGGTTTTCCTATTAAAAAAATATCAACGACACCGCATAGCGCACCGCTTGAAGCAGCAAGGATATAATCCAACTTATCGCAATTAGGTGTTAGTAAACTCACCGATTCTTTTGTTTCGTTAGTTTTCTCTTTAATTATAATTAATTCTGTTTCAGTATGTGATAAAGCCGTGATTATGTTCTGATCAAATTCAAACTGGTCTTCCCCTGCAGTAAAATCAGCTATAATATAGTTTTTGCCGTCTTTATTATTCGATGTACTCTCGTTCATTGAAGACACCTTTCACAATATTATATCAACAATTATAACATATTCTCATTGAAAAGTATAGTATATGCAATCTGCAATAATCTTTTATATTATGCATTTAATTTCACGATGTTGCTCTTTCGCTTTTCCTGTTCCTTTTCGGATATGAGGTTGCTCATCGTGTCGGCAACGTTCTGCTGCATCGCATCGGTCACATGCATATAGGTATTCATTGTGAAGCCTGCGTCTGTGCGTCCGAGCATATGGTTTTTAAAAATTGCGTTTTTGAAAACTTTTTTCCAAAAGTTGATTATTTTGTGTTATAATGCTTTTGAGGTGATATTCAGATGTCATATAATCAGATTTTAGATTTATGGAAAAAGCAAAATACTTCTAATTCAGATGAACTTGCTGCTGTATTAGAATCCTATTCTGTTCACTTTGCATATAATTCTGGAAATATTGAAAATAGTGAAATCACTTATCATGATACGAGAGAGGTTTTTGACAATAACGGTGTAACCTCATATACTGGATCTACCAAAACTCTTTTTGAAATTCAGAATTCAAAGGCTGCTTATGAAAAAATCCTTTCTGCCTTTGATGATAAAACGCCGATTGATGAAGTACTGCTGAAAGAGCTTCATCAAATATTGACTGTAGGCACTTACGATGAACGAAGGTACTCGTTAGGCGAACGCCCTGGTGAATATAAGCGCCGTGATTATGTAACTGGTAAAAAAGAGGTTGGCGCTCTTGCCGAGGATGTTCCCCTTGAAATTAATGAGCTGCTTGAGGAATTAAGCGACATAAGCGACGATAATGCACTTACGGCTGCCGCATATTTTCACGCAAAATTTGAAAACATTCATCCGTTTTCCGACGGCAACGGCAGAGTCGGCAGACTTCTTATGAATTATATTTTACTCATTCATAATCATCCGCCAGTAATAATATATACCGAAGATAAGAAGGAGTATTACGAAGCTCTTGAAAAGTTTGATGATGAGCTTGACTTAAAACCACTTATTGAATTTATCAAATCTCAGCTTGAAAAAACCTGGTCTGCACATATAAATAGCAATAATAACGCTTCTTCTTTGAACGATTATATATGACCACAATTTTGACCACAACGGCATAATTTTGCGAAAACAAACACTACGAATTAAAATTTTCTGCAGTTGTTTTTTGATTAAGATATTGTATAATAATCGATGTTAAATCGCTGACACAGGAGAAATAATTATGAGATACGAACTCGGAAATATGGACTTATGCGCGCTGACATCTGTCGGAACAGTTATGGAGAACACACCGTTTTTTAAGGCTACGCTTGATGAAACGGTGGACGCAAAGCGACTTATGTGCGCTATCAAAACGGCGCTTGAGTATCACCCTTTGTTCAAATGCAAATTATCGTATGAAAACAAGCGTTTTTTTCTTGAAGATAACAACGGCGCCGAAATCGTTATTTTTAATACCGATACTCAAAACAGACCAAATCGTTACGGAAAAAATACAAACGGCTATCTGTTTCAGATTTGCTACTTTGAAAACACTTTTTCTTTTGAATGGTGCCATACGGTTACAGACGGCAGAGGCGCAATTCGTTTTTTCTCGACCATTCTGGATGCATATTTTGGCGTTGAGCTGCCTGAAATCCCAACAGAGTTCCCGATGACTCTCGGCTTTGAAAGCATATATGACAAAAATGCCAAGCCTCTCGGTCAGATAAAACAGCCGAAAGGCTTCAAGGCAAAGGATATGAAGGTTATTGATAACGGCTTTAAATGCACGAGCCATATCCTGAAGGTGGAAACAGCCGAGGTGTTGAGGGTTGCTAAGAAGTTTGACGCCACCCCTGCGGCTATACTTGCGCCACTATTTTGCAGAGCCGTTCGCGAGCATCTGCCGAAAGATGCAAAAAGCCGCAACGTTTCCTGCGGTATAGTTGTTGACTGCAGAGGTCCTGCTCAGATTGATACTATGCACAACTTTATTAACAATAAGGTTATTACTTATCAGGACAAATTTGACCGCTACGACCTGCCGAAGCTCAGCACCGTTTACAGAGGCATACTTGATTTATTCGTTCAGAGCGAAAACATCATCTGGGCATGCACAGAGTTAAAGGATTCAACGGATATTCTGTATAATTTACGCCCGCTTAAATTGCAGAAAGCGCTTGTTAAAAGCGTCGGTAAGATCATCAAGAGAACGATGAATAATATCGGATTTACATATCTCGGCAGAGCGCCATTCTCAGAGGAGGTTAAATGCCATCTTAAGGATTTCAACTTCCGCACCTGGACGGATACAGGTGACTGCGTTATTGCAACAGTTGACCTTAACGGAACCCTGATTATTGACGTATGCGAAAACTATGCCGATAAAGGCGTGGTGGACTCCTTTCTTCGCATTTGCAAGGAATTTGGAATGGATATAAAAGAAACTCAAACGACTGTTTTTGAACAGACGAATCTTGAATTATAATTATTAATTGAAGATACATAGTTGTTTTTGAGCACAATTTGACCACAACGCATTTTTTACAGAATTAAACCTCCGCTTTTTACGGCGGAGGTTTCTGTTCGTTGTATTCGACAATGGCTAATGATTTTTATTTGCATATCAATCATATCCTTTCAATTTTGAAGCCTGCTGAAACATCAAGTTTGTTCTATACAGTTTTAATATATTGAAAAGCTTTTAAAATATCAAGAGAAAAAGCCATTCATACCTTGGCGTTTAATTTGCTTCATTGATTTTTCTTCATTTTTACTATATAATAATGACAAATCGTAGCCTGGGAGGTGCAGTATGAAATTCGGATGGATTAACGCTTTCGGCGCGGCAATCGTCATATTGATGCTGATGCCGAATATAGTTTACGCAATAAAAAACAAGGACGAAGAAAACCTTTGCACGAACAAGCTAATGAACCTTGTTGAGCAAATCGGTCGCTACGGCTGTATCGTGCTGATGTGGCTTCCGCTTCTCGTCTGGGAGTTCGGCTTTGCAAGCGTGACTCAAATGCTGATATATACAGCAGAAAACGGCGTGCTTATTGCGGCGTATCTGCTGATATTTGCACTGTACTTCAAGAAAAAAACTGCGCGCCGCGCGATTACGCTTGCAGTAATTCCCGCGTGCATTTTTCTTCTCAGCGGAATTTTTCTCCGACACTGGCTGCTTGTCGGCTTTGCCGTTTTATTCGCAGTCGGACACATTTACGTTACTATTAAAAACGCAGAAAAACGGCTCAAATGAGCCGTTTCAGACTGTCGAAAAAGGGCATAACCGCGCCGAATATAGTAAAGTGTTACAGTTTCAGCTTGTAGGAGGGCGACGACATCGGCGCCTCGCTAATTCAACAACCAATCTTTTGAAAAGTGCCGTGAACTCAATGTCCACGGCATTTTTGGCGCTTTTCGTCTTTTGCTCGGGGGGCGGTACCGCAGAAAAACGGCTCAAATGAGCCGTCTTTCTGTTTAAGGGATTATTAATAAATCGTAACTGTCGTACCTGGGGTAATTGTCTGAAGAATTTTTACCATACTCTCCTCTGATACTGCTACACATCCGCCTGTAGGATAATCAGGCTCCTTCCAGCAGTGAAGGAAAATTGCGTTGCCCGCATAAGGCGCGCCAGCCTTGTTATATCCCATATCGAGAAAATATGCGTATCTGATAGGATAATCCATAAGGTGCTCGTCCTCGGAATAATCGTTGTCGGGGTCCTGACTCTTATAAAGCAGAGTATTGTACTTTTTGCTGTTTGAGCCAGTAGCGCACCAGTACATATCATCAGTAACCTTTGTAAAAGGCACCTTGCTGCCTGGGTCGTCCTTAATGCCGTAAGCCTCACCGATTTCCCAGGTGCCGAGAGGCGTTTTTGTGTCACCCTCAGACTGCTTACCTGGTCCGTTCTGACCTACAAGGGCTTCGCAATTGAACACCTTTTCGTACTTACCGCCCTTAGCCTGATAAATTGTAAGCTCAGCGTGATAATCACCGTCAATTGCAGTTTTGATACCAATTCTGTATTCGCCGTCCCTTTCAGTAGAAATCGGCTGACCGAACAAGGTCTTTTCCACCTCGTCCTGTGAAATGATATTTTTGTATAACTTGTAATCCTTGGTAATATCCTGATACTTTGCGTTAGCGGCTTCAAGCTGCTTTTGTGAATCGGTATGAACATAAATCAGCAGTCCCGAAAGAACGAGTATCAACGCAGCCATAACCGCAATAATTGTTTTTATCTTTTTTGTCATAATAATATCTCCTTTCAACTTATAATTATACCAAATAATGTTCAAAAGTCAAACCAAAAACAATCAAGCCTGCTCGTTTTTGCCTGCATAATACACTCTTGAAGCCGTTTATGTTTTGTGATAAAATATATATAATATTTGAGCAGCTTCCGTACACAATGCAATTTATGTGCGGATTTTTTTGAAGGAGAAAAAATAATGGAAAAATTCAGATGGGCATATGTCGGCAGCGGCAACATAGCAAAAAGCACCGCAAGAAATATTACAGGCGGCGACCATATTATCACCGCAGTTTATTCGCGCAATAACGAAAAGGCAAAAGCGTTTGCAAAAAAATACGGCGCGAAAGCATACGGCAGCTTTGACGAGCTGCTTGATAGCAAAAGCTTTGACGCTTTGTACGTCGCAACGCCTCACACCTCGCACCTTGAATATTCTACAAGGGCTATGGACGCAGGTATACCCGTGCTGTGCGAAAAGCCAGTCGGCGTAAGCACCGCCGAGGTAGACGTAATGCTGAAATCGTCGCAGGAAAACGGCGTGTATTTTTGCGAAGCTATGTGGACATGGTTTTCAGACGTCGCGCTTGAAGTAAAAAAATGGATAAGTGAAAAACGCATCGGCGAAATAAAAAGCGTTCATATCGACTACGCCTTTCCAGGTCTTATGATGAGCAAAAGCTCGCGCGTGCTTATGCCAGAAACTGCTGGCGGCGCGCTGCTTGACGTGGGCATTTATCCGATAACGTACTGCTATAACCTTTTCGGTTATCCAAAGACAATCAAGTGCGACGGCGTTATAAAAAACGGCATCGACGTTGCCGAAACCGTAACGCTCGGCTACGACGGCTTTGAGTGCGTGCTTGAAATGTCGCTGTCAAAGCTCAAGGAGGGCTGTAAAATTGTCGGCGAAAGCGGCGAAATAAACGTCCCCGTTTTTCATATGGCAAGGCTCGCTGAGCTGAAAGCGAACGGCAAAAAGGAGTCCTTCAAGGGAAAAACGAATTACCTTATTGAATTCACAAGAGCCGCTGAGGAAATCAAAGCAGGAAAAACTGACTCTGACTACATACCGCACAAGGCAACGCGCGAATGTATGATGATTATGGACGAATGCAGAAAGCAAATGGGACTTGTTTATCCGTTTGAAGCATAAGAAAAGCCATCGGCTGAGTGAGCCGATGGCTTTTAATTTTACTTTACTTCCTCGGTGTCAAACGAGCGCTGAACGAGCTCGCGCGCCTCGCTGAGCGAAGCAACCTCGTTTGAATAAATCAGCTGGCTGATAATATTACCCGTGGCAGTCGCTTCAACTGGACCTGCAAGCACCTTTTTATTCGTGTATTCAGCCGTAAGCCTGTTAAGGTACGCGTCCTTGCTTCCGCCGCCGACGATGTTGATAATGTCAACCGTTTTGCCGCTGATTTTTTCTATTTCAGAAACGACGTCGGCGTACGCCCTTGCAAGCGAATGATAAACGCTGTTAATAACGACGTCAATCGGAACGTCTTTTCCGATATGCGCCCTGATGGCGTCAATCATATTTTCGGGCGCGACGAATTCCTTTGCATTCGTGTCGATGTATTCATAGCTGCCGCTGTTTTCGGCAAGCTTCATCATCTCGTCGTAGGTGTATTTTTTGTCAAGGTTTTTGCGTATATTCTGAAACAGCCACATACCCATATAGTTTTTGAGAAAACGAAAACGGTAATCAATTCCGCCCTCGTTCGTGAAGTTTGCGTCGAGCGCTTCCCTGCTTAGCACGGGCTCGGCGTTTTCCGTACCGATAAGCGACCACGTTCCCGACGAAATGTACACGCCGTTATCACCGACGGAGCAGGCGGCAACTGCGCTTGCCGTATCGTGCGACGGAGCAAGCACAACCTTGCTGTCAAAATTAAAGCCCGCAAGGTCGCCGACCTCTGTGCACGGAAGCGATACCTCGCTGAAAATGTCTTTTTTTATACCGAGGCGGTCAAGAATTTCGCCGTCCCATGTTTTTGTTTTTGCATTAATCAGATTAGTCGTCGTGGCTTCCGTATACTCGTTTCTGATAACGCCCGTAAGCGTGTACGCGATGTAATCGGGCATATTCATAAAGTATTTCGCCTTGTCGAGCCTGCCGCTTTTTTTGTCGCAGTAAAGCTGATAAATCGTGTTGTAATTCGCCTTTTGAATACCTGTTTTTGAATATAGCTCCTCCTGCGGAATAATATCAGCAACCTCGTCAAGCACGTCAAAGGTTCTGCTGTCGCGGTACGAATAAACGGGCAGAAGCTCCCTTTTGTTCTCGTCAAGAAGAACGTAATCGACGCCCCACGTATCAATAGCAACAGTTTCGGGGAGCTTGCCGATTTCGGCACATTTTGCAACGCCTGCCTTAACCTCGCGGACAAGCTTATGAATATCCCAGCTGATAACGTCGCCGTCCTCGAGCAGATAATCCTCAAATCGGTATATCTCTTCAAGCTTAAGCCTTCCGTTTTCAACGCAGCCTAAAATGTGGCGTCCGCTTGAAGCACCGATATCAATAGCTAAATGGTAAGTCATTTTTCATCCGTCCTTGACAAATAATAAGTTATTGTATACACTTCAATTATACCAATAAAAACGAAGAAAGCAAGGTGTAATTATGTCTGCATATTTATTCGTACACTTCACAAGCGATACCGAGGACAGAGAGCACATATGGTTTTCCGTCAGCCGCGACGGACTTCACTATGAGGATTTAGGAACCGAGCCGTTTTTGACCTCAAGGCTCGGTACAACGGGAACGCGCGACCCATTTATGATATACGACGAAAAGCTGAAAAAGTATTTTATTATCGCGACGGACTGCAAAACCGCGCCCAACGGCGACTGGTGGGCATACAGTCATCGCGGAAGCAGGTCGATACTCATATGGGAATCGGACGACCTTGTTAACTGGAGCGAGGAAAGGCTCGCCCAGCTCGGCGTCGAAAACGCTGGCTGCGCCTGGGCGCCCGAAGCAGTTTTTTGCAGAGAGCGCGGAGAGTGGCTTGTGTTCTTTGCCTCCTGCGTTGAGGAAAAGCAGCGTATTTACGCCGCCTTCACAAAGGATTTCAGAAGCTTCGGCAAAACCTTCCTTTATATTGATAACGAAATGGATATCATCGATACAAGCATCGTGTACGACGGCGGTTACTACTACCGTTTTTCAAAGGACGAGGTTTCAAAAACGATTACAATTCAGCGCGCGAAGGAGCTGCTTTCGGACAGCTTTGAAACGCTTTACTGCAAGGCGCTTGACGGCTACAAGGGACTTGAAGGACCTGAGATTTTCTACATCGACGGGCTTGAAAAATGGTGTCTTATCGTCGACAGGTACGACGGCAATTTAGGCTATCTTCCGCTGCTTGCAACCGACCTTGAAAAAGCCGATTTCAGAATTCTCAGCGACGATGAATACGACTTCGGCAAAAGAAAAAAACGCCACGGCGGCGTAATAAAAATCTCTGACGAGGAATATGAAAGATTAAAAAGGGCTATTGTGTAGCCCTTTTGCAGCGTGTCGAAAAACCTT
>JAFWKC010000001.1 GCA_017514345.1 Eubacterium sp. | reverse complement strand
TTATAATTATTTTATTATAATACAGAGGTGTATATATGAAGTACTTAATAATTGCTATAATTCTTCTCGTTATTATTGCTGTTTTTCTGTATTATCAGAACAACAAGCTTGACGTTACGCGCTATAAAATTGAAAGCGACGATATAAAAAACAGGCTCAGAATTGTTCATCTTTCGGACCTTCATTCAAAGCCGTTTTATAAAGCGCTTGAAACGATTAAGGCGCAAAAGCCCGATATAATCGTTATAACGGGCGATTATATTAACGACAAGGGCAGGCGTAAAGATAAAATGCTTGATTTCGGCAAAGAGCTGATAAGCATCGCGCCTGTGTACTATATTACGGGAAATCATGAGCGCAGACTTGATTATTTTGACGAGCTGATGAACGATTTAAGGTCAATAGGATTTAACGTTCTGCTTGACGAAATAACAAGCTTTGAAATTAACGGCTCAACCGTTAACATTCTCGGTCTTGACGAAAATCAGGCAAGCTTTGAGGACTACAAGGCGCGAAAAGCAGGAACCTTTGTGTATAAAGACGTTTCGCCGCTTATTAACGACCTGTGCAGACGTGACGGCTTCAAAATCGTGCTTTCGCATTTTCCTGAAAACTTCGAGCTTGTAAAGGAAATGGATTACGTTAAGTACCCGTTTGACATACAGCTTTCTGGACACGCGCACGGCGGTCAGTTCATTCTGCCGTTTATCGGTCCCGTGCTATCGCCTGGACAGGGCTTGTTTCCTAAGTACGCAAGAGGAAGCTTCGGCACGCGCCCGATGCTCATTATAAGTCGTGGCCTTGGTAACGCAGAATTTCCATTCAGACTCTTTAATCACCCCGAAATAGTTGTAATTACAGCAACTAAGAAAATAAGCGAGGATAGTTATGTTCGTCAGTGAAATAATCAAAAATCCGCCTGAGGAGTACTCAACAAGGCTACAGAAGCTTGTATATAATGCTTTAACCGTGCTTGAAATTCCGTTTGAAAGAGTTGACACGGGAAACGCAGTCACTATGGAGGACTGTATTGAAATTGATAAAAAGCTTAACTGTAAGGTTGTAAAAACGCTGTTTCTATGCAACAGGCAGAAGACGAGCTTTTATCTATTTGTCACTCCAGGTGATAAGCCGTTTGTAACAAAGAATTTCGGAAGCGCGCTCGACGTTTCGCGCGTGTCCTTTGCGCCGAGTGAAATACTGCTTGAAAAAATGAACACAGAGGTCGGCGCGACAACAGTTTTCAGCCTTTTGCTTGACAGCGCTGACGACGTCAGAATTGTCTTTGACAAGGAAGTGCTTGAAAACGAGTATTACGGCTGTACTGACGGAACGTACAACTGTTATATGAAAGTAAAAACTGACGATATTATAAACAAATTAATACCGTACACAGAGCATACGCTCGAAATAATTGAAGTATAAAAATCAGCTGTCAATTGGTTAGTCCAAAAGACAGCTGTTATACTTTATCAAATTTTGTACCGATTTTACTGAGCGAATACCGTCCGCCGCTGATATCAGTTAGCTTTTCAGAAAGCGCCTGCTCTTTGTCGGCTTTCAGCGAAAACGTTAGCTTTACGTTATCAGCGAAATCTGAATTAATAATATTCGCGCCGAAATCTGAAAGCAGGTTGTTCATTCTGTCATAAAAGCTGTAATCAACTGCACATTCAATAACTGAACATTCAGCCATGGTAATGATGTTTCCAGCTTCAAGCGCAATCTTTGAAGTATGTGAATACGCGCGGACAAGTCCCCCTGCGCCGAGAAGCGTTCCGCCGAAATATCGCGTTGCAACGACGCAGACGTCAACAACGTTTTCCTTTAGAATCACGTCGAGAACTGGAACTCCAGCAGTTCCGCTCGGCTCACCGTCGTCGGAATAGCGCTGAATATTGTTTTCACGCAAAACGTACGCATACACGTTATGTGTTGCGTCCCAATGCTTTGATTTTATCTCATTAATAAACGCTACCGCTTCGTCCTGCGTTTTAATCGGCTTAACGTAACCGATAAACCTTGACTTTTTTTCTATGAAGAAATCATCGGCAGCATTTTCTACAGTTTTATATTCAAGCATAATATACCTTATACAATAAAAACAAGGCAACAGAGATAATCTGTTGCCGTTATTTTTAGATTACGCCTTTTTTGCAAATCTCTTGTTGAATCTGTCAACACGTCCGCCTGTATCAACGAGCTTCTGCTTACCAGTGAAGAACGGGTGGCACTTTGAACAAATATCAACTCTCATATCGCCAGCAGTGCTCTTTGTTTCATAAGTAGCGCCGCAGGCACATCTAACTGTACATGTTTCGTAGGTTGGATGAATTCCGTCTTTCATTTCTTTCACCTCACTTATTACTTGTAACGCAAAACATTATAACAAATGAAATATAAAATTGCAAGTGTTTTTTTAAATTATTTAAAAACGCACTCTTTTGACAGCGAAAATGAGTATAAAAGCGACTGTTTCACAGGCTTTTTCAGCGTTTTCTGAGCCGCAGTTTTATAAAACGCAAGCTGCTTTTTGTATAAATCGAGCAACTCGTTTTCATCTTTGACGTAATCAGTTTTGTAATCAACGAGTACAAGCTCGCCGTTTTCTTCAAAAATACAGTCTGCAATTCCCTGCACAAGCACCTTGTCGTCAAACGCCGTGTTCTCAAGCTCGCACGCAGGAATAAATGACGTTACCTTAAGCTCTCTGTAGACCTCTTGACTGCTCATAATTCGACTTGCAATATCGCTATCAAAGAAAGCTTTTAGCTTATCCCTGTCAAGAACGTCCGCCTGTTTATCAGTAATGAAACGGATATTACGCAATCTTTCAATCTCTTTGTCAAGTGAATTCTTTGCATTATCAAAATCGGCGTACTGCATAAATGCGTGCATAGCGCTTCCCTTTTCCGCGGCAGTCATACCGCTTTTGTCAAGAAATGCAGGCTTTGATTTTGCGAAGAACTTAAAGCCGTTGTCGCGCTCATCGAGCTGAGATGCGCTCCGCTTTGATGAAAACGAGGAAAGCTCTGCTCTGTCATACCTAAACGAAAGCTTTTCAGTTATCTGCTTAACAAGCTCCTCGTTCGGCTGTGCAAGCATATTTTCCTCAATAATACCTTCTGCTATTTCGTTGCCGAATGAAATCGAAAGGGCAAAATCAAAGCTAAGGTCTGGCTTAATATCAACGCCTGAATAAGCTCTGAGCTTTGACGCGTTCATATGCAACAGCGCCGTTATAATCAGAAGCTCAGCGTCTGACTGAAGATGCTTTACTGTAAGCGGATAAACCTTTTCCTCGGAAATCTTTGAAGCAAGTCTGCTGACAGTTTTTTCGAGATTTTTGAAGGAGGCAAAGGTAATAAACTGCTCCTTTGCTCTTGTAATTGCAACGTAAAGCACGCGCAGGTTCTCGCTCATCGAAGCGCAGGCATTCATATCCTTTACACACGAATACTGCATCGAATTATACCTGTAAAGACCGCTTTCATTATTAACCTTGAGTCCGATACCGCTGTGATTATTGAGCTGAACGAGGTCTTTCAAATCCTCGTTATTATATTTGTGAGCGCTTCCAGCTAAAATACAAACTGGAAATTCGAGTCCCTTTGACTGATGTATCGACATCAACTGTACGCTGCTTGAGCCTGTATGCATAAGCTCTGCGCTGTCAACCTCTACGCCGTTTGAAATAACGTTATCAATAAACCTGATGAACGCAGTAAGACCAACGTTTTCGCCCTTGTCAAACACAGATGACAGCTCGACAAGCTTCATAACGTTAAGCCGTCTTTGTTCACCGTCGCCCATAGCAGAAATCAGCGACAAATAAGACGTTTCGCTAATTATCTGTCTTATAAAGCTTTCAACGCTCATCGAAGCGGCATAATGTCTGTATTTTTCAAAATCATTGATTATCGCGCTAAACGTATCGCTATCAGCAGAAATACTTGAATAAAGATTTGAGCCGCCGTGCTTAACCTTTGCCCTTGCAATCTGCTCTGCCGTGTAGCCGTAGAACACCGACATAAGCGTTGCAAGCAGCGGCACGTCGCGCGACGGGTTATCAACAGCGCGAAGAAGCGAAAGAAGAATACTAACCTCGTTATTATCAAAAAGATTGACTCTGTTATTAGAAGCCGTTGGTATACCGTATTCCCTGAACACCTTTGCCCAGACAGGCATACGCCTTTTTGCAGAGCGGAACAAAACGGCAAAATCAGAATACTTAATTCTTCTGTAATTATCATCTTCGCGAACGCGCTCACCAGATTTAACCTTACTGATAATCAGCTGTGCCGCCTGGCGTGCTTCGTACTCATCGGCATCCTCGCCTTCGGGAGTTTCAAGAAGGCAAAGCTGTGCAGACGGAATTTTGCTTTCTTCATAATTGCTTTCGTAGTTGAGGTAATCCTCTTCTTTGTAATCGAGCTCACCGATTTTTCGACTCATTATCTTTGAAAAAACAAAATTCGTGTAGTCGCAAATCCCCTTTCGCGACCTGAAGTTCTTATCAAGAATTATCTTTTGATTAATGCTACCGCCGTTTTCGTCGTAATAGTCAAAGCTATCCTTCTTTTCGTTGAATATTTCTGGCATCGCAAGACGAAAACGGTAAATACTCTGCTTAACGTCACCGACCATAAATCGATTATGACCGTTAGACAGCATTTCAAAAAGATAGTCCTGCGCCGCGTTTGTATCCTGATACTCATCAACGAGGATTTCATCAAACGTATTTTCAAGCTCTTTTGCAAGGTCGGTACGCACAATGCTTCCGTCCTCGTCCCTCATAAAGAGAAGCTCAATTGCAAAATGCTCAATGTCCGAGAAAGAATAAGCGTTCATTTCACGCTTAACCTCAAGCGTTTTTTTGCCGTATTCCTTAACGACCTCACAAAGCGATTTGACAATAGGATACAGATACTCGTTATCCTCTAAAATCTGTGCAGATGTATAAGCGATTAGTGGCTTAATGTCGCTGCTTAATACGTCCTTATACTGCTTTCTTGTTGAGGATAACAGCTCTTTAACGGGCGACGTATAACCGCGCTTTGACGGCATAGTTGAAAACTTAACGTTATCAACTGCGCTTTTCAGCTCATCCCAGGAGCTATCAACCTTAGCTACAATTCTGCTAAAGATGGCTTCGTCACTTTCGAGCATAGCAGAGTACTTATCATAAAGCTCGTCGCCAATATCAAGCTTTGCCTTTAAGCCGTTTATCATTTCAAGCGCAGTCGTTGCACAGTCAGCAATTTCAGACATAACGTACCGTCCGAAATAGCTTTCTTCAAGTACATTGTCTGGATTGTAC